>JBBAPY010000490.1:0-1006 GCA_040400635.1 Rhodoferax sp. | reverse complement strand
TGGGAGGCCCAGCCCCCCGCCTGCGGCTGCGGCGCCCAGCTGGGCGGCGGAGATGGTGCGCCCGGGAAGCCGCCGCCGCCGCCGCGCCGCAGGCTGTCCTGGAAGCCGGGCCCCGCGCCGGCCGCCGGTGCCAGGGGGCCGAAGCCCGGCGGAGGAGCTGACGCTGCTTGGAGGCCTGCGCCGCAGCCGGGGCGTCAGATGCATATAAAATAATTAGAGTGCGGCCAAAAGGCGGCAGACTCTGATCGCAAGCGCTCGAGATCCAGGGTTTAAGGGCGTCACGGCTTCCAGAACCCTGAGCAGATGCCCCGGGGAGGCGCTGCCACTGCTTGCAGGCCTGCAGTGCAGCCGGGGCGTCAGATCGCGAGCGCTGGAGATTCAGAGATTAAGGAAGCCACAGCTTCTCAACTATTGAGCAAAAACTTATATGCACCCACCTGCCTCAGAACACTGCACTACACTGGGCACCCGACTATGGACGAGGAACATGGGTCCACTTAGGAGGGTGGGGTTCTTCGGATTTTAAAGGTGTAATCACCCTAAACCCTAAGCACGGTCCTTGAAATCACGGTAGTGGGGAGAATTGTGGGTACAGAGCTCTATAGACCCTAAAACCCTAGAAGTGATGTAAATTTCAGGGTTTTCGGGCGCCACGCACCTGTGCCCAAACCGTGGGGGCTCCCACGGAACTCACTGTACTGGGGCCGCTCGCGGGCGTAGTGCGCCAGGGTCGGCTCCCCCAGCCGCTGCTGCCGCTGCTGCCGTTGCTGCTGCTGCTGGTGCGCTGGGTCCAGGGCCTCCCCCGGGAAGGAGCTTCCGAAGGCGCCGCCGAGGCTGCTGGCGAGGCCCCCCGGCGCTGCGCCGTAGACATCCGCTCTGCGCAACGCCTTCAGGCTTCAGAACTTGTGTGTAAAAACCTTGAAACACCACGGTAGCTTCAAGTGAGCAGCCCCAGCGCCCCCCCCCCCCCCCCCCCCCCCCCCCCCCCCCCCCCCCCCCCCCCCCC
>JBBAPY010000489.1:0-1007 GCA_040400635.1 Rhodoferax sp. | reverse complement strand
GACGACCCGATGAACGACCAGGTGCCCTTCCCCCCGCTCCCGCCGGGGCTCGGCGACAGCAACGAGCCGGACCCCGAGTCGCTCCGCCCCACGAGGTACCGGCAGCCGGGGCCGAGGACACTGCTTCCTCCTCTCGCTGCTGCTGCTGCTGTCGCTGCTCCTGCTGCTCGTGCTGCTCTTGCTGCTCTTGCTGCTCTTGCTGCTGTTGCTGCTCTTGCTCCTCTTGCTGCTCTTGCTGCTGCTCTTGCTCTTGCTCTGGCTCTTGCTGCTGTTTGCTGCCTGCTCTTGCTGCTGCTTGCTGCCTGCTCTTGCTGCTGCTTGCTGCCTGCTCTTGCTGCTGCTGTTCTACGACCGCCGGGGTGGGGGGGGTGAGCGGTCTATGACCGCCGGGGGCGGGGGGAGGGGAGTGGTCTCTGACCGCCGAAGGGGGGGGGGGGTGAGTGGTCGGAGACCGCCGGGGGCCCGGCTCGTCCTCTTGCTCTTGCTCTGCCTCTTGCTCTGCATCTGGCTCTTCCTCTTGCTCTTGCTCTTCCTCTTGCTCTTGCTCTTGCTCTTGCTCTTGCTCTTGCTCTGCCTCTCGCTGGTGCTCTTGCTCCTCTTGGTCTTCCTGATGCTGCTGCTGCTGTTGCAGGAGGACCACGACGATCGGGTGCCCTTCCTGCCCCTTCGGGGGGCGGCTGGAGGCTTTGGGCTGCGGACGATGCGCGGCCTGCTGCCGGCTCGAGCACGAGCGGACCGCGGCCGCGGGCCAGCAGAACGGGTGCTCGGTGCACGGCCGCGGGCGCCCAAACCTGTGCACCAGCCCGACGACCTGCAGCAACCTGGCGAGCGAGGACAATTGCTGCTCTTGCTGCTCGTGCTCTTGCTGCTCTTGCTGCTGCTGCTGCTCCTGCTGCTCTTGCTGCTGCTGCGGCTGCTGCTCTTGCTAATGCTGCTGCTGCGGCTGCTGCTCTTGCTAATGCTGCTGCTGCTGCTGCTGCTGCTGCTGCTGCTGCTGCTGCTGCTGC
>JBBAPY010000488.1:0-1007 GCA_040400635.1 Rhodoferax sp. | reverse complement strand
AGGCCGGGGATTCTTGCCGTCTTGTAGACGGCTCCACGCCTGGACTGCGCGTGTGACACCTGGGGACGAAAGCGCTGTCCCCAGGTGGTCGGTGCCATACCGACCAGTACGGGAGTCCAGGGCAGCGAGGGGGTTCGCCCGTAGGCTGTTCCCCTGCCCGCCTGGATCTCCAGATACTTCGCTCTGATATTCACCGCGCCGACCCCATCCCGATCCATGCGGTGCTGCCCACAGGGCGACACGAAGTGTCGCCCGCGTGGTTTGCGCCGCTGTCCCGTCCATGGGCATGTCTGCGAGGTGAACGCTTCATCGATGACGACGACCTGCAGTCCGAACTTCCGCCCCTGTGCTTTCAGTTCGGTCAGGAACTGACCGAACATCCAGGCGTGAAGTTTCTGGTTCGCCCTGGGCCCATAATCGATGCGGTTTCGAATATCGCCGAGGTCGCCCACGGCGATCGTCTGCACCCGGCTCTCGTGGAGGGTGGAGACAACCTGTCTGGCCTGCTTGCGGAGTTGATCCCGGTTCTGACGTTTGATGCGGTCCCGGAGGGTGCGCCGGGCCCGCTGGAGGCGACGGAGCCGCTTTGAGGATCGCTGCCCTTGTGGACGGCCGTTCTTCTTACGGGCGATGCGGGCATCAAGCTTCGCTTGATGCTTGTTCGCGTAGTGGTTCCGTGCGCGGATGAGGCGCCCGGAGTGCAGGTGCACGCCCTGTCCGTCGTACACGGCCGCGATCCGCGCCTCCCCGATGTCGATGCCGGCCACACCCTCACCCAGTGGGGTCTGCACCGGCCGGGTATCGACGTACATGGCCCGCAGTTCGTACCCACCACACGCTCTCCAGCCAATCTCCACGTTCACAGGGAGATCAAAAGCCCACGGAATGACCAGCGGATGTGCACGGTCTCCGGTGGAGAGGATCAACTGTCCGTCCCGCACGCGGATGGCGCTGCTTTTGAAGGTGACTTTGAAGAACCGTTTGCGTCGTCTAGGGAAGCGAGCCTT
>JBBAPY010000487.1:0-1010 GCA_040400635.1 Rhodoferax sp. | reverse complement strand
AAGAAATCAAGGGCGTGGCCGGGGTGCACATCATGGCCTACCGGCAGGAAGACTCGGTGCCCGAGATCGTGACCAACTCCGGCGTGCTGCAAGGCCGCGTGCCCTGGTACCCCGGGCGTGACGGGGCTATGCCAGAAGTACCGCATATTCCGCCGCCCGAGCTTGTTGCGGTTTGAATCCGGCCCATTTTTTTAAGTGTTTTTTCTAATCAATAGGATGTAGCGTGACCGATACCATCATCAGTTCAGCGACCCGCGAGGTCGTCATCGGCTTTGACCGCCCCTTCGTCATCATTGGCGAGCGTATCAACCCCACGGGCCGAAAAATCATGGCCGCCGAAATGATGGCAGGTGACTACAGCCGTGTCATTGCCGATGCCTTGGCACAGGTGGAGGCCGGCGCCCATATGCTGGACGTGAACGCCGGTATCCCGCTGGCCGATGAGCCGGGTATGCTGGCCAAAGCCATTCAGCTGGTGCAAGGAGTGACCGATGTGCCCATCTCCATTGATTCGTCCATCGTCGCTGCGCTGGAAGCAGGACTGGCGGTGTACAAAGGCAAGGCGCTGGTCAATTCGGTCACTGGCGAGGAAGACCGCCTGGAAACCGTGCTGCCGCTGGTGAAAAAATACGGCGCTGCGGTGGTGGCTATTTCCAACGACGAAACTGGCATTTCGCAAGACCCCGATGTGCGCTTTGCGGTGGCCAAGAAAATTGTTGAGCGCGCAGCCGATTACGGTATTCCTGCTTGCGACGTGGTGGTGGACCCGCTGGTCATGCCGATTGGCGCCATCAACCAGGCCGGCGTCCAAGTCATGCGCCTGGTACACCGCCTGCGCACCGAACTCAAAGTCAACACCACTTGTGGTGCGTCCAACGTCAGCTTTGGATTGCCTGAACGCAATGGCATCAATGCCGGTTTCCTCACCATGGCGATGGCCTCGGGCATGACTTCGGCCATTACCAACCCCATGCATGCTGAAGTGGTGCGCGCCATCATGGCCGCCGACG
>JBBAPY010000486.1:0-1013 GCA_040400635.1 Rhodoferax sp. | reverse complement strand
GACAGACAGACAGACAGACAGACCGACCGACCGACCGACCGACCGACCGACCGACCGACCGACCGACAGACCGACAGACCGACAGACCGACAGACCGACAGACCGACAGACCGACCGACCGACCGACCGACCGACCGACAGACCGAAAGATAGACAGACGCTTGCCTGAGCCGCGCAGCAGACTAGGGACATGATGTAGCTGTGCATGACCAGCGCCGCGTACAGGGTGGCCCCCATGCTGCCCACATAGCCTGCACCACGTGCGCCGCAGAGCCGTCAGCTGCTGCACAGAGGACATGATGATGAGTCCGAACACAATCTGGTACACTGGTATCACAATCTGGTACACCATCTGGTACACAATCTGTACACAATCTGGTACATGCCATTTTTGGCCCATCACGTATCTACCCAGCACACCGAGGACTAGGGTGGGCGACACAGCCTGCTAGCAAGGCCGCCCTCCTGCACACACAGGCGCCCTTGGCCGCGGTCCATATTTTTGGGTCCAGAGCTTGACACTTCAGACTTTGGCCAGAAAACCTAATCTTTAGGCAAACAGCCTCTCGCGCAGGGAAGGCAACGCCGCTCCGAAGCTGAAGGGCAGGCGGACCCTGTCGAGGATTTGGGTTTTGAGCTTGACACTTAGGGCTTTGGGCCTAAATCTTAATCCCTAGGCAAACATCCTCTGACGCCGGCAGGGGCGCACCGAAGCTGAAGGGCAGTCGGCCCTTGTCGAGAATTTGGGTTTAAGCTTGACACTTAGGGCTTTGGTCCTAAACCATAACCCCTAGGCAAGCAGCCTCTGACGCGGGCAGGGCCGCACCGAAGCTGAAGAGCAGGCGGTCCTTGTCCAGCATGTGGCTGAGCTTGACACGTAGGGCCTAAACCACGTAGGGCCTAATCCCTAGGCAAACCGCCTCTAGCGCACCGAAGCAGAAGCTGAAGCAGAAGCAGAAGCTGAAGAGCAGGCGGTCCTTGTCGAGTTTCTAGGTTCAAAGCTTAACAGCTCG
>JBBAPY010000485.1:0-1016 GCA_040400635.1 Rhodoferax sp. | reverse complement strand
AAGGGAAAGGAGAGGGAAGAGCTGTTAGCTTTGTTAGCTTTGACTTTGATTGTGTTGAATTACTGTGAAGCAACAAGAGAAGAAGACAGATAGGCACACAATCAATCTCTCTTACGCCTCCACATCGCCGGCTCGATCGCTCCTACCCCCTCCCTCTCCCCTCTCCTTTCCCTTCCCTCCCCTTCCCTCCCCTTCCCTCCCCTTCCCTCCCCTTCCCTTCCCTTCCCTTCCCTTCCCTTCCCTTCCCTTCCTTCCCCTTCCTGCCGACATGAAGGAGCTTCCTTCGCTGCACTCACATTGCTTGCTGGCTGCCTTCTCTTGGCTGCTGGCTGCCTTCTTTATACATGGTCATGCCCCTCCTTCCCTCCTTCCCTCCTTGTCTCCTCTTTCCAACTCTCGTCCCTCAGTACTGTACTAGTGTCATCTCATCGTTTATTACTACTGATTCCCCCACGCTGCCTGCCTGCCTGCCTGTCGATGACTGGGGCAAGCGGTGCCAAGCCGTCGCCTGCCATGTGCACGAGAACGGCACACGCCCTTTTCGTCCCGTGTGTACCATACCGTGTCTGGAGCCTTGTCCCCTGGCCCCTCCCGCTCGGCCGCTCTCTCACTCGCTCACACTCTCTCACTCTCTCACTCTCTCACACCCTCTCACTCTCCCACTTCAATCCCCTGTCACTGCCAACAAGAGACGACAGGGAAGGTAAGAGACGACAGGGAAGGTACTAGAAATCAGGGAATCATCCATCAAGGTCCCCTCTCTCCCCGCAGCCTCCTCGCTATCTGCACATCCCCCGCCTCGACAATCACTCTCTTGGCATGAACAGCACTCAACACAGCGCCCTGACAGACGGAGATTAAATACCCCTCCAGGCACACTCTGATGCAGTCCATTGCCTCGGCAGTGAAGCCAAGGCCAGTGTCAGCAGCGAGTGTGAGTGCCGTGTGTGGGTTAGTGTTATTTATTTTCGCATGCGGTTCGTCAAACATAGCGCTCCAGTTTGGATAGTGGTATG
>JBBAPY010000483.1:0-1035 GCA_040400635.1 Rhodoferax sp. | reverse complement strand
CGATTTAATGCGAGCCTGGCAGGCCCAAAATACGCGTAAAGACGTTAGCGCCAAGGCCTTTTCGGACCCGCAATCGGCCTTGCAAGAGGCCCTTCGCTGCGCCGACCCCGCTGATAGAATCATTGTGTTTGGTTCGTTTTACACCGTTGGCGGTGTACTCCAGCAAGGGCTTCCCCGGCTTTCCGGAGCACACCTCGCATCTTCTTAAAAAATCACGTTATGGCATTTTTCAAGTTTCGCAAAGACGGTGCCGAGCCTGTAGCCCCCGCACCGGCCCCGGAAAGCTTGGAAGCCATGCGTAAACGGGCCCGCCATCGCTTGATAGGTGCGGCGGCTTTGGTGCTGATCGGGGTGATTGGTTTCCCCTTACTGTTTGACAGCCAGCCTCGCCCGATCGACGTGGATATTGCCATCAACATTCCCGACAAGAACAAAGTAGCGCCTCTGGCGGCGACCCCTTCCGTGGCGGCCGCTTCGCAGGCAGAGGCGCCGCCTCCAAGTAAGGTCGAGCCTTTAGAAAAAGAAACCCTGCTCAGTCCTGCCCCGAGCGAAAAAGTGGTGGCGGCTCCCGCTGGTACCCCTGAAAACGCACCAGCGGCTAAAGCCAGTGCGATAACGCCGCCGCTTGCCGATACCAAGCCTCTGGCGAAGACCGCTAGCAAGGCAGTCGCTAAAACCGACACCAAAGCCACGGACACCAAATCCCCGACCGAGGCCGCGAAAGCACAGACTTTGCTCGAAGGCAAAGAGCCAGCGCCAGCGGCCCCAGGGCCGCGCTATGTGGTGCAAGTGGGTGCATTTGCCGAAGTGCAAAAAGCCCATGAAGCACGCCAAATCCTGGAAAAAGCCGGGTTCAAGACGTATACCCAGGCCATAACCAATAGCGATGGCAAGCGCATCCGGGTTCGCGTAGGGCCCTTTGCCATAAAGGCCGAGGCGGATAAATCTGCAGAAAAGATCAAGTCCCTGAATCTCCCCGCTGCGGTTTTGACGCTGTAGTGCAAACAGGCTATGGCCGATCTTGATTGGATTTGC
>JBBAPY010000482.1:0-1038 GCA_040400635.1 Rhodoferax sp. | reverse complement strand
GAGTCGTCACGTGCCCGCTGAAGATGCAACAATGCTGCCCTCACCAGAGCGCCGCGCGCACTTCTAGGCTCATGGCAGCCATAAGGCCGGCACCCGATGGCATATCTGCATGTAATACAAGACGCACGACCGGTGGAACCGGTGGGAAGGTGCCGCCACCGCGTGCCAAAGTTAGCCCAAATGCATGCGCCCGCAACTCAGCCGCTTGAAGCACCCACCACGTGGCATGATGCGGGAACGATAGATTGTACACGTGGCTACTGGCCACGGGCGTGGGCGGCCGCCTCTTGCCCATGCCGTGATGCTCCAAGCTGCCAAAGTCGGCCAACTTTGGGCACACAGCTGCGCGCTCACAGCGCGCCGCAAGTCTAGCCAGCCCCCGCCCCGTGTAGCGGGCATGATAGCCGATCATTCGCCGAAGTCTTACCCGAATGTGAGATGGGCATCACTACAACGACACGCCTCCCGTGAGGCTCCTCCAGTTCTGATAGCCTAGGACGCTCAGATTCAGCCAATTTTAGCGTTGGGCGCCGGCATTCAGTCCGTGTGGTCTGCGCCAAGCGCAGTTTGTGGAAGCAGCGCGCGCAACCATACCACCGAGCGCTCGCCTCCGAGGGCCAACATGTGGATTCCTTTGCAGGATTTCAGCCCCTCGGCCGGATGCCCGAGCCAACTTGTGCCGCCGCCGCGCAGGGTCCCAGGCGCAAGCTTCGCAACAATTTCGCACCGAATGGCGGCTGACAAATGTCCCGCAACGCCTTGACAAGAAAGTGAGTGTCTGGTTCGCACATACCCTGCGCGGCAGTACGTGGGAATAGGCGCGGCCCCCGCTGTATAGCATCCAGGTAGACAGCCCGTCATGCCAGAATATGATGAATAGTGCGCAGTGACCGGGACGCCAACGCGTACGAGCTGCTTTGCACGACAGCGGCGCAATATTGGAGATATGACACCGGATACAGCGGCGCGTTGCAAACAGTTCTGCGAGCGCGCCGTCGTATTTGAGAATATATGGCGGTGGAAGCCAGCGCCAGCGTC
>JBBAPY010000481.1:0-1039 GCA_040400635.1 Rhodoferax sp. | reverse complement strand
AGCCGGTTGCCATGACCAGCGCGCCGAATTTTACCGAACGCTTGGAGCCGAGATAGCGATCGGCCAGCAGGCCGCCGACCAGCGGTGTTAGATAAACCAGCGCGGTGAAACCGCCATAAAGCCCGGCGGTGGTGCTATCGCTGAACAAAAAGTGCTTGGCCAGATAGAGCGTGAGCAGCGCCCGCATGCCGTAATATCCAAAGCGCTCCCACATTTCTGTGGTGAACAGCCGGGCGAGCTGCCTTGGGTGGCCAAACCAGCTCGCGTCTCCGGAGATGGCAACCGGGCCACCGGCTGCTGGAAGTGCGGCCCCATCAAGGATCCCGTTTGTCATCGGCGCAGCGCGCTCCTTAAATATGAAATGCCATCTTGACCGTTTGCGTCGCGGCATCGCTTGGTATCCTCCAAGCACTAACGCCAATTGCGGGGATGGGAAGGGCTTACCTGCGCGCTGCGCCTTGCCGACCGGACCGCCGGTCCCGATGCAACTTGCCGAACACAAGAAGTTGCGTCATGCGCTGTATTATGACACCGCATCACCTTATGGCAGCGCAATCCCGCCCGGTTTATCTCAAGCTCCGCGATCAAATCGCGGCTGCGATCATCGATGGCACGTATGCCGAAGGGCAGTTGCTGCCCTCGGTGCGCGCGTTTGCCGCTGCGGAAGGCGCTAATCCGCTAACGGTGGCCAAGGCCTATCAGCAATTTCGCGACGAAGGACTCGTCCATATTCAACGCGGCGTGGGCATGGTGCTGGCCCCGGGCGCGGCAAAGGCCCTGCTGAACCGCGAGCGCGATGCTTTCCTGCAGAACGAATGGCCCCAAATTGCGCAACGACTCCGGCAACTTAGGATCGATCAAGAGGATCTGCGTGCCACTCTGGAGCAGACTTGAAGCAATTTACACATGGTTACATGTTGGTGGGTTGTAGTAATAGCCCAATTCTGGCAGGTTAATTTCCACCTGAGCGCGCTCATGACGAGAGTGCGCCTGCGAACAGAAGCCTTAGTACCTTCTGTGCGCGTCGTGCAGAGTATGG
>JBBAPY010000480.1:0-1050 GCA_040400635.1 Rhodoferax sp. | reverse complement strand
GGGGGGGGGGGGGGGGGGGGGGGGGGGGGGGGGGGGGGGGGGGGGGGGGGTGCTCGCTCCCCTCTCGCTCCCTTCTTGACCCTGGTCCCCGTTCCCCCTCCTGCCGGAGCCCTGAAGGCCCTCGACGACCCGAAGAAGGCCAAGCCTGTCGAAGACGATCCGGCCGAGACCCCGTTGGGCAAGAAGCCCCGCGGAGGAGCCCCGAAGGCCGAGCCGAAGTCCTCCGGCGGCAAGCCCCCGAAGGCGGACCCCACCAAGCCGGGCGAGCAGCTCCACGACGACAAGAAGCAGTTCAACCAGGCCTGCAAGTTGCGCACCAAGTGGTTCGCGGTGAAGGCCTCGACGGAGGCCTTGTTGGGGCAGATCGGCACGGAGGTCTCGATGCAGTGGCTCGTGCACGTGCCCGAGTACGCGCTGTTGAAGAGCGCCTTCGAGACGATGAACGCGGCCCTCACGGTCGGCTTCCTGGCGGCCTTCGTCGCCAGCTCCCCGGCCAGCCTCATGAAGAAGATGAGCTCCGTCGGGGACGGCCAGTGGCAGGCCGGGTTGAAGGCCTTCGTCGACCTGGGCCCGCAGGTGGACAGCATCGAGGCCTACGCGACGGGTGTGCGCCGCCGGCACGGGCCCACCTAGCTTGAGCGGCTCCCGGGGCCGCTTCCTTTCCACAGGCCGGGGCTCGAAGGCCGAAGTCCTTTCGCGGATTGCCTTGCGAAGCGGCTGGGAAATCCCCGGTCGCTCCGACTTTTTCGCGGAATTTCTTTTATTTCGGATTTCCGGCGAATTTCGGGAACATTTCGGGTGATGAAATTCTGATGATTTTGGTGAGTGATGAAATTGCCCAAAACACTGCCCTGCACAGGTCGGAGCACATATTTCATCAGTTTTCGGGTGATGAGATTCTGATGAAAGTTGATGAAACTTGGTTTCGGCATTTTTGGGGTGAGAAAATGTCAAACAAATATAAAAAACAGTCCGGGAAATCTGATTTCGGCGGAAATTCGCGGGGCGGCCGGTGCGGGCAGGGGGGGCAGGGCCCGGGGAGGACGGAGG
>JBBAPY010000479.1:0-1074 GCA_040400635.1 Rhodoferax sp. | reverse complement strand
GGAAGCCACTTTCGAGCTGCTGCGCGCCACGGTGCGCGGCTATTTGCAGATCGCGCCCTAAGCTGTAAAAAATGCTTGACGCGCTTTAAACATGTGCACTATGATGCATTAGCGTTAGTTGTATGCATTTTTATGCGTGTTTCAAAGTGAGTCCGCCATGAACCCTGAATCCTTTGTCAGTTACCAGACCGAACCCAGCCAGTACCGCCATTGGACGCTGGGCTTTGAGGGCCCGGTGGCCACGCTCAAAGCAGATTTCGACGAAAACGGTGGCCTGCAGCCCGGCTACAAGCTCAAGCTCAACAGCTACGACCTGGGCGTGGACATCGAGTTGCACGATGCCATCAACCGCATCCGCTTTGAACACCCTGAAGTGCGCAGCGTGGTCATCACCAGCGCCAAGGAAAAGGTGTTTTGCTCGGGTGCCAACATCTTCATGCTCGGCCTGAGCAGCCATGCCTGGAAGGTGAATTTCTGCAAATTCACCAACGAAACGCGCAACGGCCTGGAAGACTCCTCGGCCCATAGTGGCCTCAAATTTCTGGCGGCGGTCAATGGCGCCTGCGCCGGTGGCGGCTACGAATTGGCGCTGGCCTGCGACGAAATCCTGCTGGTCGATGACCGGTCCTCAGCCGTCAGCTTGCCCGAAGTGCCTTTGCTGGGCGTGCTGCCCGGCACCGGCGGCCTGACCCGCGTGACCGACAAGCGCCGCGTGCGCCATGACCTGGCTGATGTGTTTTGCACCAGTGCCGAAGGCGTGCGTGGCCAAAAAGCCAAGGACTGGCGCCTGGTCGACGAACTGGCCAAACCAGCCGCGTTCGCCGCCCGGGTGCGCGAACGCGCGTTGGCCCTGGCCGCACAAAGTGACCGGCCCGAAGGTGCCCAAGGCGTCGCACTCACGCCCCTGCAATGCACCCGCAGCGCGGATGCCCTGCACTACAGCACACTCACAGTGCAAATAGACCGCGCCAAGCGCAGCGCGGTATGGACTATTGAGGCCCCCCAGGGCGCGCAGCCAAACACCATCACCGAGATTGAGGGCCAAGGCGCGCAATGGTTCCCCTTGCGTATGGC
>JBBAPY010000478.1:0-1084 GCA_040400635.1 Rhodoferax sp. | reverse complement strand
GCTCATGCAGGTCGCGCTCAAACTCAGCGCAACGCCACACACCGCGCACACCGCCCAAGTTCGACTGCGCCTGTGGCTGGGCGCTGGCGTCTTGTTGGGGCTTGCGGGCTTATCAAAATACACGGCAATTTTGCCCGCAGCGGCCCTCATTTTGACACTCTGCGCCACACTGGGCTTTCGGTGGCTACGCACTCCAGGCCCATGGTTGGCGCTCGTGATCGCCTGTGGGATGGTCTCACCCGTTTTTTACTGGAATGCGACCCATGAGTGGGTATCGTTTGAGTACCAACTCAAACATGGCGGCGGTGGCCAATGGCAAGCCCGTCGTCTGCTGGGCTTTATTGGCTTACAACTGGTCGCCTATGGCCCTCTGTTATTTTTGGGCGGGTACTTAGTGCTACGCCAGTTAATCGGCAGGCGCAACTGGCAATCACTTGGATTGCTGTCGTTTTTTCTACTGCCTTTTCTAGTGACCGCCGCGCTAGCCGGCGGTGGAGGCAGCCTGCCACACTGGACCGGACCCGCTTGGCTCGCACTGATCCCTTTTGCCGCTCATGCACTCCCGGCATTCTGGCGCTCTGGCAAGCACCAATGGATCATTGCCTTTGTACGCACCCAAGCCATCATCTGCCTGCTAGCCTTTGTTGCCCTATTTTTTGTTGGAATTCCTGGGATCAGTCAGCAACACGCCTGGGGCAAAAAAAATCCACTCGCTGACCTGTGGGGCTGGGATCTAGCCGGCGCCCAGGCGCGCGAGTTGGCGCGTTTCCTAAAGGTTCAGTCAATTTCGGTCAAGAATTGGACTTTAGCAAGCCGGATGGCCTGGTATGCCCGACCGTTAGGCGTCGTGGTGCTCGACTCAAGGTTTGATCAGTTTGACTTGTGGTTTGGACAAATCCCAACAGGAGGCGACAGTATTTTTGTAAACTGGTCTCAAATGTCTTTTGATTTACCCACGCAGGCGGGCGGTTTTGAGTCATGCATACGGGTTGAGCAACTGAATATCGAGCGGCTGGGTAGGTTACTTTCAGACTTTAGCTTTTATCACTGCCGTAACTGGGGGGGTGCGCAAGCGCCCTCTCAC
>JBBAPY010000477.1:0-1085 GCA_040400635.1 Rhodoferax sp. | reverse complement strand
GGTCAGCATGAAATCCATCACGTCGTCACCCAGAAAAACGCCCCGCGCATCGGCCGCCTGGCGCAATACGGCGCGCCGCTCGGGCTCGCTCAGAAGTTGCAGACTGAAAATATGGCCCCAGCCCAGGCGCGTGCGCAAATCGTCGCGCAACTGCAATTCCACCGGGGCGAAGGCGCCGGCGGCCAACACCGGGCGCTGCACAGTCTGCGCCCGCACGAACCAGTTGAAGGCCAATTGCTGCTGCGATGCGGTGTACAAGTGCACATCGTCCATCAGGACTGCGGCCCAGCCTTCGTTGAACTCGGGCGCCTCCAGCGTGGTGGCGTCCATCCAGCCAACGCGCCCACCTTGCTCGCGCAAGCCTTCGCGCGCGGCCTTGAGCAAATGGGTTTTCCCGCTGCCGCTGGGGCCCCACAGGTAGGTGGGAACCGGCGAGCGGCTTTGCGCTGTGCCCTTGTGGCCCAGCCACAGCTCAATATGTTTGAGCGCAGCCACGTTCGGGCCGGCACAAAAATTGTCCACCGTGGGGCCGGTTGACATGCCGATATCGAGTGCGATTTGCTTCATGGCGGCATCAACCCAGGTACAAATGGCTGGCCAAATAGCTGGCCCGCACGCGGCGCACCGCCACCAGCAACACCGCACTCACCGGCAAAGCGATTAACACACCCACAAAACCAAACAGCTGTCCAAACGCCAACAGCGCAAAAATGACCGCCAGCGGGTGCAGCCCAATGCGCTCGCCCACCAGCTTGGGCGTGAGATAAAAGCTTTCCACCACCTGGCCCAGTCCATAGACCACCACCAGCATCAGCGCGATGTGGGGCAATCCTGCGTAGCCGAATTCCAGCGCCCCGGCAAACACAGCCAAAAAGAGCCCGATGCCAAAACCCAGGTACGGCACAAACACGGCGAGGCCGGTGAAAACGCCGATGGGAAGCGCCAGATCCAGCCCAAACATCGCCAGACCGGTGCTGTAAAAAATCGACAGGACAAGCATCACCAGCAATTGGCCGCGCAGGTATTGGCCCAATACGGCATCGGAATCGGCCATAAAGCTGTCGGTGGCGTGGTGCAAACGTGGG
>JBBAPY010000476.1:0-1097 GCA_040400635.1 Rhodoferax sp. | reverse complement strand
ATGCCGCGCACTTTGAGTAGGTAATCGGGCTGGCGTTGGAACAGGCTGTTTTCGACGTAATAGGTCTGATCCACATGTTCTTGCGCCAATATGGGTGAACCGGCGGCCACTCGCCCGATCAGGGGCAAGCACAATTGGGCCAGGCCTGGCAGGGAAAGCGAGAATTGTTTGGAGCGAGTGCTCTGAATTTCCCGAAGGGTCTGGCCGCGTAAGCGGATGCCGCGTGAAGTGCCGCTCACCAGCTCTATCATGCCCTTGCGTGCCAGCGCCTGCAGATGCTCTTCTGCCGCATTGGCCGATTTGAAGCCCAGCTCGGTGGCGATTTCGGCGCGGGTGGGGGGTGCGCCGGTTTGTGCAATCGCGGTTTCGATCAGGGTGAGAATCTGCTGCTGGCGGGCAGTGAGTTTGGGGGCTTCTAGCATACGGACTCCTGGAAGGTGGTCAGAACAGGCTGGGTTTGTAAACAGACTGTGAATTTACACAGTTACTGTATTTTTATCCAGTTTCTATTTTTTTGCAAGGATTTTTTTGCTATGGCTGATTGCATCGTCTTTTTGGGTACCGGCGGCACGATTGCCGGGAGTGCATCGAGCGCCCAGGACAATCTCTCTTATGCCTCAGGCCGGGTCGCACTGGGCGACTTACTGGCCGCGTTACCTGGTTTGTCTGAGTGTTTGGGTGGTTGCGACAGGTTGCACGAACAAGTTTTTCAGGAGGACAGCAAAGACCTAGACCCCAGCCATTGGCAGGCTCTGGCCGCGCGCGTGGTGCATTATTTGGGCAGCCCCTCAGTGCGGGGTGTAGTGCTTACCCATGGCACGGATACCCTTGAGGAAACTGCTTTCTTTCTGGCCCGCGCGCTGCCCGCTTCATTGCTGGCAGCTAAGCCGGTGGTAATGACTTGCGCCATGCGTCCGGCGACGTCCTTTTCCCCGGACGGCCCGCAAAACCTGCGCGATGCCACCGTGGTTTCCCGCACCCAAGGCGCGCATGGCGTGATGCTGGTGTGCCAAGGCCAGGTGTTTGATGGCGCCCAAGTTCAAAAAAATCACCCCTACCAGCTCAACCCTTTTGACACTGGCGACTGCGGCCTGGTA
>JBBAPY010000475.1:0-1101 GCA_040400635.1 Rhodoferax sp. | reverse complement strand
GGGAGTCAAAGCCAGTACTGGTTTCACTGGATAACCCAAGCGAGTAGTCAATAGCTTCGCTTGAACCACTGAGTGCCGCATCAACCTTATTTGTATTGTAAGTGCCGATTCCAACGCCGATCGAGGGCGTTAATGCACCATCACCCTTGCGGGTAAACAGCTGAATCACGCCGCCGATCGCATCAGAGCCATACACCGCAGCGGCCGGGCCGCGCAGGACCTCAATACGGTCAATTTGGGCCAACGGAATCGTCTGCCAGCTTGCGCCGCCGGTGGACTGCGAATCAACCCGCACGCCATCGATAAAAACCGCTGTGTAGCGCGACTCCGCACCACGCAAGAACACGCTGGTTGGAGAGCCCACGTTACCGGGGCGGCTGATCTGAATACCGGGCGCGCCGGCTAGGATATCCGCTACGCCAACCGCTCCGCTGCGTTGGATGGTTGCACGGTCAATGATCGTTACATCGGCCACCAAGTCGGCCAACGGCTGCGGCACACGGGTCGCCGTCACCACAATTGGGCTAAGTGTGGGGACGTCTACAGGCGTTGATTGCGCATAGACGGCCGGAACTGACAGGGGGGCGTGGATAAGCGCGGCCAAGAGCCGGCGTGAGTGAAGTTTTCGCATATGAATCAACCCGAAACAAAGGCCCTTACCGGCATCCCCGCCAGTACATGAGCGTTAAAGCAGCGCGCTTTTAAAAAGACGCACCACCACATTGTTGGCCGGTATCCGGGCTGGTGGCACGACTTCCATCGCCTTCCCAAGCGCTTGTTCAAGGCACTCAGTGGCTGTGATGGAAGCGGAATCCCTGCGGATTCGTCCACTTACCGTTGCGGGGGCAGCGCAGGTTAAGTTGGCTTTGAGTGGCCTTCTCTCCTGCTTCCCGTTGAACTGCGCTATGTGAACCACAGCGCGAGCACCAACCTGTAGATAGTAAACGAAAAAGCACTTCGAATCAAACCAACAGGTAAAGTGAATTGGAAACTACCCAGAGATTCATTTGGTTCGGATTTGCGTTGGTGCGTAAGAAATGAAGGCTGTTTTCGCTTCTACTTTGGCTGCAAAAATATCTTCTCCTGCATAGACCAGTCCAC
>JBBAPY010000474.1:0-1115 GCA_040400635.1 Rhodoferax sp. | reverse complement strand
ATGAAGGTGTATTACGACAAAGACTGCGACCTGAGCCTGATCAAAGGTAAAACGGTGGCCATCATTGGTTATGGCAGCCAGGGACATGCCCATGCCCAAAATTTGAATGACAGCGGTGTAAAAGTCGTTGTAGGCCTGCGCAAAGGTGGCGCATCCTGGCCGAAGGTAGAAAAAGCGGGCTTGAAAGTCGCCGAAGTGGCCGATGCGGTGCGCGCCGCTGATGTGGTCATGGTTTTGCTACCGGATGAACAAATCGGTACGGTGTATACCCAGGATATCGAGCCCAACATTAAACCGGGCGCATCGCTGGTCTTTGCCCACGGGTTTAACGTGCATTACGGCCTGGTCAATCCCCGTGCGGACTTGGATGTCTGGATGGTCGCGCCCAAAGCGCCCGGCCATACCGTGCGCGGAACTTATGCCCAAGGCGGCGGGGTACCCCATCTGATTGCGGTGCACCAGGATAAATCGGGCCGCACCCGCGATATGGCACTGAGCTACGCCATGGCCAATGGTGGCGGCAAGGCCGGCATTATTGAAACCAATTTCCGCGAAGAGACGGAGACGGACCTGTTCGGCGAACAAGCCGTTTTGTGCGGGGGAACCGTAGAACTGATCAAAGCTGGTTTTGAAACCCTGGTGGAAGCCGGTTATGCGCCTGAAATGGCCTATTTCGAATGCCTGCACGAACTTAAACTGATCGTGGATATGATTTATGAAGGCGGCATCGCCAACATGAATTATTCGATCTCCAACAACGCCGAGTACGGAGAATATGTCACGGGACCGCGCATCGTGACAGACGCGACCAAAGCCGCTATGCGTCAATGCTTGAAGGATATTCAAACCGGAGAATATGCCAAGAGTTTTATTTTGGAGAACAAAGCGGGCGCACCAACCTTGCTCAGTCGGCGCCGTTTGACTGCGGAGCACCAGATTGAGCAAGTCGGCGAGACTTTGCGCGCGATGATGCCTTGGATCAAGAAAAACAAGCTGGTGGACCAAACCCGCAACTAACCCGGCTCTGCCGCAATGGAGACGGCGCCCAAAGGCCACTGCGGTGGCCTTTGGCATTTAAAGGGATGTTCCGCCCGGGCTGGCTCAGCGTACACTGC
>JBBAPY010000473.1:0-1115 GCA_040400635.1 Rhodoferax sp. | reverse complement strand
GCGTGAGGACACCTCCCCCGAGGACGTTGGGGGCATGTGGGCAGCCCAGTGAATTCTGACTGCCTCTGGCGGCATGACATCGCATGCTAGTGTCGTCGCACGTGGCTGGGGTAAGCCCTGTGTCTGCGGATGCCCCGCACTCCGTCTCAACCCCTCTGAGGGCACCATCACAATTGCCGGGGAGGTGTTCAAGGAAGGTGACTGGATCAGCATCAATGGTGAGACGGGTGAGGTTCTGCGCGGCAAGCAGGCGCTGTCCCCACCCAGCTTCAAGGACAACCGTGAGCTGTCCATATTCATGGCTTGGGTTGATGCGCGCCGCAAGATGAAGGTGCTGGCGAATGCCGACAGCCCCGAGGATGCTCTGGAGGCGAGACGCAACGGCGCCCAAGGAATCGGTCTGACTCGCACAGAGCACATGTTCTTCAAGGAGGAGCGCATTTCAGTCGTGCGTCGTATGATTCTGACCTCAGGTGAGCGCCGCGAGGCTGCCATGAAGGAGCTTCTGGTATTCCAGCGTGGCGACTTCGAGGGCATTCTCGAGGCCATGGACGGTCTGCCCGTGTGCGTCAGACTGCTCGACCCGCCACTGCACGAGTTCCTGCCTCGTCTGCATGAAGAGGACAAGATCGCCGTCAAGTCGCTCGATCAAGAGAGCGTGTTCGACGAGTCGTTCGCCTCGCAGATGGGCATGTCTCGCGAAGAAGTCCGTCACGCCATCCAAGAGCTGCAAGAGGTGAATCCAATGCTTGGCCTTCGAGGCTGCCGTCTTGGCATCACCATTCCCAGTCTGACGGAGATGCAAGTGACGGCACTCGTTGAGGCGGCCATCAACAACAAGAAGCGCGGCCTGTCCCCGAGATTCGAGATCATGATCCCTCTCGTCGGCAGTGTGTCCGAGTTCACCTCGCAGCGTGCGCTGATTCTGGCCGCCGCCGAGAAGGTGTTCGCCGCGACTGGAGAGGTAAGCCATGACGCCAGCCAGTGATTTCATCAGACAGCAGTACACACTGCCACTGCCACTGCCATCGCCTCTGCCACCTTCACCAACTCTCCATCCGATACCCCCCCCCCCCCCCCCCCCCCCCCCCCCCCCCCCCCCCCCCCCCCCCCCC
>JBBAPY010000472.1:0-1118 GCA_040400635.1 Rhodoferax sp. | reverse complement strand
AGTCAGTCAGTCATTCAGTCAGTCAGTCAGTCAGTCAGTCAGTCAGTCAGTCAGTCAGTCAGTCAGCCAGCCAGCCAGTCAGTCAGTCAGTCAGTCAGTCAGTCAGTCAGTCAGTCACCCTACCCCCCGGCTGTCGAGAGCAACACATCTGGGGATATACGATTCTGTACCTGCGTCGAATTTTGCAACTGCCTCGCTCTCCGCAGTGGCTAAGGCATCCTCTCGGACGAACGCCGCTACCAAAGCTATGCTGTGTCGGGCCGCTATCTGCAGTTTCAAGTCGTAGCGCTCCTCTGATCCTGCGAGTGCCAGACACGGCAACCAGCTTCAAGACATCGGGCTTGCAAGCGGGCATGCTGAACATATCCATGATCATTTAGGTTCATGAAGAAAACATGGTCCAGGATCTAAAACACATGATATGAGATGAGTTCTAACATAAGCTGGTAGCGGCTATCGATGACATATTCAGATACCCATTACTAGGCAACCAGCTGATACTCCGGGAAACTCAACCCGTGTGCATCCATGTTCTCAGTTCACGTGGGTGGCATGCCGGGTCGGAGCATGCCTTCGCCGCGGAGTGGGAGCTTCAGGCAGGCGGGTGTCCCACACGCCGCCAGGAGGGCCGCCAGTGCGGCAGCGGAGACATCCCGAGCGCTCGTGCTGCAGTCCAGCACACATGCCAGTGTTCTAAATAGTGACTGGAGATCCGATTAAGGAATCGGCAAAATTGAGCGGGGAGCCGGTCAAAATGACGGGTAGACGGGCACTTCAAAAGCCCGGAGCGGACCTGTACACCACTCGGGGCAGGGCGTCTTTCCGCCCTTGCTTTTCGCGGCTGGGGTTGCTCGCGCAATAGATGCGTGCGTGTGTGTGCACCCTGTTCATGCTCCAGCGCCTGGTGCGCCCCCCAGGACCCCCCTCTGTTGCAGAGCTGAGCCTGTGCTGCTGCTGGGTTAGTGCGACGCCGGGTGCATTGCTCTGTCCTCCGTGAAAGCACATGCACCCTGCGGCTGCTGCGGGCAACATGTAGGCGGGCACCACAGCAGCGACTGGGCAGCCCTCTGATCAGTTTACGCCACAGTCCTGCTATGGTAACCTCTTGGCGCTGGCAA
>JBBAPY010000471.1:0-1119 GCA_040400635.1 Rhodoferax sp. | reverse complement strand
CGCGCCTCCGGGCTGAACGATGAACGACTGCACCTCAAGCGTCGTGCTGGCGCTGATCTTTAGACGTGGCCGCATACCCACCGCAATCGGCCCAATAATGGCTTCAAGGTCCTGCGAGTAGATAGTCTGTGCCGCCCCGCCCGGCAGGTTCCCAATCAAGGTGTAGGCAGGCCCGGTCGCTCCGGTCACGCCATCGATGACCGCGATGCTCACCGATGTAGTGGTTAGACCTGGGTTGATAACCCGCACAAAACTGGTGTAGCCGCTGGTGGCCATGTCGGCGAATGGAATGTAGTAGCGCAATTTAACGACGCTGCCACTCTGAAAGCCCGATACCTCGTTGTACAGACCGCCGGGTTGGCGCAAGAGCGACTGCACCTCAACCGGCGATGTCACGCCGCTGATCCGCAGGCGTGGCCGGTCGGAGGCTGTCATCGTTTGACCCAAAGCAGTCTCAATTTGCTGGGCTGTAAAAATCACCGCCGCATCGACTGGCAAGGCCGTGGTCAGCACCCCCCAGGCGCCTACTTGCCCGGTAGTGCCATCAATGCGGGCCACCAAAACAGCGGTACTAACACCGCCGTTGTTGATCACGCGCACAGAACTCACATAACCGGCGGGCTCCGTAGCCGCTGGCACATAGGTGCGCATGTCCAAAGTGGAACTCAGGGCGGTACCTACGGCCACGCCAACACTCACGGTTGGCGAGCTGCCGCCTGAGTTCGTGCCGGACACTGAATACACGCTTGTGGATGACGGCATCACCGTGCCACTGCTGGCCGAGGTGCCAAAGCCTGTATTGGTCCACGTGTAAGAGCTGGCCGCTGGCGTGCAGCTTGCGGTCAGGGTTGATGACGCGCCCGGCGCAATGTAGGCAGGCGACGCCGTCAAGGTACACACGGGTGCCGCAACTACGACCACACCGGCTTGCGTGACCGTAAACGTCTGACCGGCAATGCTCAGGGTGCCGACCCGCGCCGACGCGCTGGTATTGGCCAAAACCGTAAACGCTGCGCTGCCACTGCCACTGGACGAGGCGCTAGAGGTCACCGTTATCCAGCCAACGTTACTGGTAGCGGTCCAGGGGCATCCGGCGCTGGTATTGACGCCTGTGCTGGC
>JBBAPY010000470.1:0-1127 GCA_040400635.1 Rhodoferax sp. | reverse complement strand
TGTACGATTTGTATTTAATTTGATCATTAGTAAATACCCTAACGATTTTTTCAAATTTATTAAACCCCGGGATGGGATACTTTGGCCATGAAAATTTCCGATCAACTGCGTGAAAAAATTGAGGAACAGATTGCCACCGGCGAGCTAGCACCCGGCAGTTCCCTGGACGAAGCCACCCTGGTGGAGCAGCATGGCGTGTCGCGCACACCGGTGCGTGAGGCGCTGATCCAGCTGGCCGCCGAAGGGCTGATCGAAATCCGCCCGCGCCGCGGCGCGGTGGTCACCAGCATCGGCCCGGGGCGGCTGCTGGAGATGTTTGAAGTGATGAGCGAGCTTGAAGCCATGTGCGGCAGGCTGGCCGCGCGGCGCATGACCGAAGAAGAGCGTGCTGCCCTGTCGCAGGCACTGCAGGACTGCAACGCGGCGCGCGAACGCCAGGACTCTGACGCCTACTTTTATTGCAACGAGACCTTCCACGCCGCCATTTATGCCGGCAGCCACAACACCTTTCTGAACGAACAGGCGCGCACGCTGCAACGCCGCTTGCGGCCTTACCGGCGCTTGCAACTGCGCGTGCGCAACCGCATGGACGCATCGTTCAAGGAGCACATGGGCATCGTCAGCGCCATTCTGGCGGGCGAGGCCGACCAGGCTGCGCTCGCCCTGCGCGAGCATGTGGTGGTGCAAGGCGAGCGCTTTGGGGATTTGCTGTCCACCCTGAGCGCCCTGAGTCCGCAGGGGAAATAAGCAAATCGGCCCCAGCGGTTAAGCCGCCTTCAAATACATATCAATGTGCATCGAGGAGTAGGGGCAAAGCACGCCACCGCTCGGCGTGCGCTCCAGCAAGCCCAGCTCTGCCAGGATCACCACGTCTTCGTGCACGCGTTTGACATCGCGCCCCACCGCGCGGGCGAGTTCGCGCACAGATAGTTCGCCTTTGCCCTGGGCATGGCGAACTATCTCCCAACGCTTTTCAGTCAGCTGGCCGAAGAAATGGCCAGGACTCTCAAAGTTGAGCACCTCGCCCTGGTATGTGTCCGCCTGGGCCGTTTTGGCCGTGGCGCGCAAAGCGCCCTTCCAGTCAGGCTGCAAAGTGATAGTCAGATAGCGCTCATTCATGGTGCTCT
>JBBAPY010000469.1:0-1127 GCA_040400635.1 Rhodoferax sp. | reverse complement strand
CGCAGCCTACCCAACGGGCTCCCCCCACTATCAGGAACAACCCCATGGACATGAAGACCTCCCCCCTCTCCCTCCTCAAAGACCCCAGCCTCCTTAAAACCGACGCCCTGATCAACGGCCAGTGGGTTGCGGGCAGCAGCCGCTTTGACGTGCTCGACCCCTCCAACGGCAAGAAACTCGCCGATGTGGCCAACCTGGGCCCCGCCGACGCCGACGCAGCCATTGCTGCTGCCAACGCCGCCTGGCCCGCCTGGCGCAGCAAAACCGCCAAAGAGCGCAGCACCATCCTGCGCAAATGGTTTGATCTGCTCATGGCCAACCAGGAAGACCTGGGGCGCATCATGACCGCCGAGCAGGGAAAACCCTTTAATGAGGCCAAGGGCGAGGTGGCCTACGGAGCCAGCTTTGTGGAGTGGTTTGCCGAAGAGGCCAAGCGCGTCAATGGCGAGACCCTGCCCCAGTTTGACAATACCCGGCGCCTGTCGGTCATCAAGCAGCCCATCGGGGTGTGCGCGGCCATTACGCCCTGGAACTTCCCCCTGGCCATGATCACCCGCAAAGTGGCACCCGCCCTGGCCGCTGGCTGCACCGTGATCATCAAACCCGCGGAACTCACGCCCTTGACCGCCCTGGCCGCAGCCGAACTGGCCATGCGCGCAGGCATTCCGGCTGGCGTGCTCAACATGATCACCGCCGACAGCGAGCAGTCCATTGCCGTGGGCAAGGTGATTTGCGCCAGCGACGTGGTGCGCCACCTGAGCTTTACCGGCTCCACCGAAGTGGGCCGCATCCTGATGGCCCAGTCGGCCCCGACCGTGAAGAAGCTCTCGCTGGAGCTGGGCGGCAATGCGCCCTTCATCGTGTTTGACGATGCCGATATCGACTCCGCAGTCGAAGGCGCCATGGCCAGCAAGTACCGCAACGCCGGCCAGACCTGCGTGTGCGCCAACCGCTTCTATGTGCAAGAGGGTGTCTACGACGCGTTTGTGGCCAAGTTCACCGCCAAGGTGAAAACCATGAAGGTGGGCAACGGCTTTGAAGACGGCGTGATGCAAGGCCCGCTGATTGAGGACGCTGCCATCGACAAGGTCAAGCGCCACGTGGCAGACGCCATTGCCAAGGGCGGC
>JBBAPY010000468.1:0-1132 GCA_040400635.1 Rhodoferax sp. | reverse complement strand
CGCGCACCAGCGTCAAGTCGCCCCGCAGCCCGTCGGTGCCCAGCGCCATGCACAACTGCGCTGCAAAGGTGCGCGCGCTATCGGGTATCTGCACAGCAGCCAGACGCTTGCGCCCTGCGACGATGCCTTTGCGCACTTTGTCATCCTCTTTTTTCCATTGCTCGGTAAAGGCTTGCGGGTCTTGCTCGAAGGCATCGCGTCGCTTGACCACTTCCACCCGCTCGTTCAACGTGCCGGGGGTTTTCACTTCCACCGACAGGCCAAAGCGGTCCAGCAACTGGGGCCGCAATTCGCCTTCTTCGGGGTTGCCGCTGCCGATCAGCACAAAGCGCGCCGGGTGGCGCACGCTCAGGCCCTCGCGTTCGACCACGTTTTCGCCTGAGGCGGCCACGTCGATCAGCAAGTCCACCAAATGGTCTTCCAGCAAATTGACCTCGTCGATATACAAATAGCCTCGGTTGGCACGGGCCAGCAGGCCGGGCTCAAAGGCTTTGACGCCCTGGGACAGAGCGCGCTCCAGGTCCAGCGCGCCCACCACGCGGTCTTCGGTCGCGCCCAGCGGCAGATCGACCACCGGCACACCGACCAACTCGCTGGCGCGGGCCTTGCCATTGGCAGCAGCGAGGCAGTCGGGGCAGCGGGCGGCGTCCGGGTCGCAGCCGTAGCGGCAGCCGATGACGGCGCGCATTTTGGGCAGCAAGGCGGCCAAAGCGCGCACGGCGGTGGACTTGCCGGTACCCCGGTCGCCAAAGACCAGCACGCCGCCAATCGTAGGGTCAATGGCGGTGAGTACGATGGACAGCTTCATGTCGTCCTGGCCGACGATGGCAGAAAAAGGAAATGTCAAAGCCATGGGGTAAGGGGCAAAAGTAGGTAAATAAAGAGGGTGGGTTTCAGCGCGATGCGCTGGCAATCAATTGTTCGCTCAATTCCCACAGGGCGATAGCGCGCTCACGGCTGCTGGCCTGGTCGGACAAGGGCTGGGCAAAAGCGGCCCGGCCCGCTTTTTGCCGGTTGCCCCAGCTCCAGTGCTGGCCCGAAGCGCCAAACTGCGGATCTATCACCACCTGGGCCACGCGTTCGCCCGCCAAAGCCTGGCTGACATAGCCTTTGGTGATATTTTTTTGAAACC
>JBBAPY010000467.1:0-1133 GCA_040400635.1 Rhodoferax sp. | reverse complement strand
GCACTTTTTTTCATTTTTTTTAAATTAACCCTAAATACCCCCCTAAATCTGCCGTTAAGAAACGTACGTAATCAACTAAAAGCCACCGGAGGGTCCACCGAGCCCAAACCAAAATGCAGTTGCCCTCTATCGATCGAACACCCAATGTGCGCCCCGCCGGCGCAGATTTGGCTTCGTCTGGAGCCAACAGGGTTATCCCCGTGGCTCCGGTCAATCCCGCGGTCAGCACCTCCACCCAGGCGCCTAGCCCTGGTGTGGTGGACATGGTCAATCTGGCGCTCAAGGGGCCGCAACCCGCCCAGGCTGAGGCCAACTACACCAGCGTGCCCGATCCAATGCGCCGCAGCGCCGTGGTCGAGATGGCGCCCCACGACTGGACGATCCACCATCCCACGGCCGAAAAGGTGGAGAACCCGCCGCCCAAGCCGATGTCGCAGGTGCTGATGGACCACCTCAAGACCGTCTGGACCGCCAGCGCCAGCGCGATCCAGATCGAGCAGGTTAAAAACCACCTGACCACCCCCATGGTCAACAACCCGGCGCAAGCGCCTGGCGAACTGGCCAAAGAAGTGCTGACCTACCAGCCCTCCAAGATCCGCAAAACCGGCAACATCTGACCGGCCTTGCTGCACAGCCGCCTTGCTACCATGGCGGGATGCACACCACAGCCCTCGTTCTCTTCTCGGGTGGACAAGATTCCACCACTTGCCTTGCCCACGCCCTGTCGCGCTACCAGCGGGTGGAAACCGTGGCGTTTGACTATGGCCAGCGCCACAAAGTCGAGCTCGGTGCGCGCCTGAACGTGCTGCGCGAACTGCGCCAGGGCTTCCCCCAGTGGGCGGACAAACTCGGGGAAGACCATTTGCTCGATTTGTCGGTGCTCGGGGCGGTGAGCGAGACATCGCTGACACGCGACACCGCCTTCAAAATGGAAGCCAACGGCCTGCCCAACACCTTTGTGCCGGGGCGCAACCTGCTGTTCCTGACGCTGGCCGCCGCGCTGGCCTACCGGCGCGACCTGCAGGTGCTGGTCACCGGCGTCTGCGAGACCGATTTTTCCGGCTACCCCGACTGCCGCGACGACACCATGAAGGCCATGCAACTGGCGCTGTCGCTCGGCATGGACAAGCGCT
>JBBAPY010000466.1:0-1134 GCA_040400635.1 Rhodoferax sp. | reverse complement strand
CAACCAGCCCGGGCTCAGCTAATGCACGACACCGTCATCCGCTGCGGGCGACTGGTGTATATGTGTTTGGTGATCGTACTGCTTGTCGCCTGCTCAGGTGGCGCACGCCGCGGCGGCGGTTATTACTTAGATGACGGCCCCGACGCGAACCCGCCAGCCAACCTCGATGCTGTACCCGACGCCGTCCCTAAATTAGAACCCTTCGCGCCCAGTAACAGCAAGCCCTATGTGGTGTTTGGCAAAACGTACACGCCAGACGTTAGCGGAGGCCCTTACAAGGTACAAGGACGCGCCTCTTGGTATGGCAAAAAATTTCATGGCCAATCGACGGCCAATGGTGAGCGCTACAACATGTACGGCATGACCGCTGCCCACCCAACCCTGCCCTTACCAAGCTACGCACGCGTCACGCGCGCCTCAAATGGTAAAAGTGTCGTCGTGCGGGTCAATGACCGAGGCCCCTTTTTAAACGATCGTGTGATTGATTTATCGTATGTCGCCGCCTACAAATTGGGCATGCTAGGACCAGGCAGCGCCGAGGTGGTCGTTGAGCGGATTACGCCCGACCAAATTCGGAACTGGCAGTCAGCGCCCGCAGCGCTTAATGTTGCAGCGACCGCTAGTGCACCCGCACCAACTGCGGCTACGCCAGACAGCATGTATTTACAGCTTGGTGCCTTCTCTGATGCGAGCAAAGCGCGTGCGCTCGCCACGCGCATCCAAAGCCAAATCCCGGCTGAATTAATCGCCTCGGTGCGTGTTGAGCAAATGACGAATAATCTGCACCGCGTCAGGATTGGCCCCTTTGCCAGCCGTGAAGCTGCGGTGCAGGCGATTAACCCCGTGCAAACCTCAACCGGGGTCGCCCCAAGTTTGTCGCCGCCTTGAAACCCAGACGAGCCTACTGCGGGGGCTTGCGCGAGAGGGCACGGGTATAGAGTGTATCGCGGGGTAAGCCGGTGGCTTTGGCGGCAATGCGCGCCGCATCGCGTACCGAAACTGACTCAAGCAAGGCATCTAACCAAACGTCAATCGCCGCACCGCCCTCGAAATCAAGGTCGGCACTTGCCACCACCTCGGGTGCAGACACAATCACCACGTATTCTCCCTGCTCGCGGTGTGAGTCTGCCGCCA
>JBBAPY010000465.1:0-1141 GCA_040400635.1 Rhodoferax sp. | reverse complement strand
GGCTCCGGCCGGCATTCAGCATGACGGCACCTTTCAGCTGCGGCGCATGACGACCCGCTGGGGCAGTTGCACCCGCCAGGGCCGCCTGACGTTCAACCCACTGCTCGTGCAGGCCCCGAAGGACTGCATCGACTACGTCCTGATCCACGAACTCTGCCACACGCGGGAGTTCGGACATTCGCGCAACTACTACGCGCTGCTGGGCCGGATCCTGCCCAGGTGGAAGCAGGTGAGGGAACGGCTCAACCGCGTGGTGGAACTCACGCCCGCCCGCTAAACGCACTGGATCAAGCGCCGGATGCATCAGGCAGAACGCGGAAAGCGGCGACCCGGCCGCATAGACGCCGCTGCAGCCCGACGTGCTTTCAGTATTTCGTTGGAAACAGGAGAATAGATGCCACAACATCGCCATAATGTCACACAAATGTGAAAATACTTTTTTGCTGAAAAATGACTTCACGCTTGTGTCGAATATTCAGTGTCCAGCACTTCCTTGAGGGGCTTGAAAAATCTCGGCTGACACGTGACAACAGAACGATCCCTCCACTGTTTTCGTCAAACTGGTTCGCTGCTTCACTGCGCACTTCCCGGACTTCCGCGAGAACCAGGTCGAGGTGCTCTCCCTCATGGTCCTCGCTCTTTTCAAAGGCGAGGACGTCCGGCATGCCGAACTCGCCGCGCGCTTCCGGGGAAGCGCGCACAACGCCTCCGTCATCCGCGGTTTGGAACGCTTCTTTGACCGGCATCCCATCCAGCCGGCCGACGTCGCCCGGGTGGTCCTGACCCTCCTTCCCTCCGCGCAACCACGCGAATTCATCCTCGACTGGACATTCTTGAGCAGAACGGACGCTCATGAGGACGCCTGCCCGCAACTGGAAGTACGGCCAGACGGATGTGAACGTCCTGCTCCTGGCCGTCATCTGACGGGGTGTCGCCATCCCCCTCCTCTACGAGCTGCTGCCCCACGAGGGCGGCAGCCATACGAAGATCCGGCACACCCTCATGGACGATGCCCTCTGCCTGCTCTCCGCAGCGGAGATCCGGGTCCTGTACGCCGACTGTGAGTTCGTCGGCTACGACTGGATTCAGTGCCCCCCCCCCCCCCCCCCCCCCCCCCCCCCCCCCCCCCCCCCCCCCCCCC
>JBBAPY010000464.1:0-1156 GCA_040400635.1 Rhodoferax sp. | reverse complement strand
GGGGGGGGGGGGGGGGGGGGGGGGGGGGGGGGAGGGGGGGGGGGGTGTGGAAGGTCCGAACCCTCCGCCTGAACAACAGCGTAGTATGGGACATCCCATGCTTCCGGGTGGCCCATCTGGAGGCGGACTGGATGCACAGCGCAGACGGGGGAACGATCCGCCATTTCATCGGATCTCTGTTTTTCATGATTACTTACTACACCGCGGAGATGAAACTGCACAAGGATGTGACTTCACGAGTGGAGAGCCTCTGGTCACTTATCCAGGAAGCTTACCGGAAGACAGGGGTGGAGTGCAGACTGACGCACCTTTCGTTGACTATGTTCGTGACCAAGGATGCAGTCCATAGCAACTTCCCGGTATTAGCCTGCAGCTCTGCAGAAGCGAGGGACCTTGTCCCCGTGTGCGGAATCCTCATCGAGAAGTTTCGCCAGGACTCGGATTCGGACCTTTGGGACCACCTCCAGATGTGCAACAACTCGCTCTTAACCATGCAGAACACAATCCGCGAGTCGCCGGCACGACCCTCCGCGAACCAGGCCAGGATTTTCCGGGAGGCTATGGAACACTTCTGTACCAACTACACGCATGTTGGAGCATGGCTGGCGCAGAACCGGGCGATCGTCGCGTTCAATGCAACGATCAAACTGCATCAGTTGTTTCACGTCGCCTATTCGTTTGCGTACACAAATGTGTCTGCGACGTGGACCTATTCGTGGGAAAACTATATGGGCCGAGTTGCTAGGATTGCTAGGAGTTGCCGGGCAGGTCAACCGATCGCCATGATCGGCGCCCACATGTCACAGAAGTACAGCCGATTGCTCGCTTTGCGGATGGCTCGCCGGGTGGAGTGAGAGAGTGAGTTGTGAAATGGCCTTGCTTGTGCTCGTGCATACCAGTGCATCTTGCCATGAGGGGGCCCCCGGGGGTGGTGGGTGGCCGCGACCAATTCTGGTTTCCGCGCCCAATCTCTGTTATAGTTCGTTTCGGGCCGCGCCCGATTTTTGTCCTCGCGCCCAATCTTCGAAAAGGGGGTGTGGTCGCGACCAATCTCGGGCCCCGCGACCAGTTTTTTCTGGTCCCTGGAGACTCAGTGAGTGTAGGGAGGGGCGGCGGAGGGGAAGGCCCTGCCTCCCCTTCACACCCCCCCCCCCCC
>JBBAPY010000463.1:0-1159 GCA_040400635.1 Rhodoferax sp. | reverse complement strand
ACGAGCGCGAGCACGAGTACGACGACGAGTACGACTACGACCACGACCACGACTACGACTACGACTACGAGTACGAGTGCGAGTGCGAGTACGAGTACGAGCACGAGTACGACGACGACGACGACGACGACGAAGCAATTGAGGCAACGTACGGCTGCCAAGTGGCAGGCCCTCCGGTAAACACAACGAGCAGCGCGAAGAATCCAGAGCCAGGCACTTCCAAGTGCAGCTCGATGCGGCCCAAAATATCGTGCCCCGTGCGGTCGTCCATGAACAACACATGGTCTCCAGTGTGCGTGTGGAATAAGCCGCGGGCAGCGGACCGAGAAATCATGATTTCCCCAAGGCCCAAAGACGCACCAGACGCGCGGCGAGGCTGCTGAAGCCATGTGCCTTGCGAGAAGAGGTGATCATGGCTGGAGCAACAGTTCGCCTGATGGTTCATGCACCTCAACAGAAGGCTCCGCTCGAACGCCCGCAGGTTCGTCGTGGCAGTCGCAAACTCCTTGAAAGTCTTGTGTTTGCGTTCGTGCACGAACGTTGCAAACGACTGCCCGAACTTGCGGACTTGTTCTGCCACGTGTAGGGCATAGTGCCACTTCGGGATCAAGTGGTCGCTTCCGTAAGCTGCTATGTGGGATAGCCGGGCAGTCACGACGCGCGTCTCGAGGTCGTCGGCCTCAGCCCTGCCAGGGTCCGAAACCAACAAGTCAAGTACGCTGCACATCGCCTCGAAGGCCACGGTTTGAAGCCGCAACTGTGGACATTGACCAGTTTTGAAATGCCGGCAGAGCTCTCGCAAGATCGAGTATGTGTCGAGAAGCTCGCTCGCGCCGCATTTGAACTTGTCCGCAGTCGTGCAGCCGGAAGCCCTCGCCTGAAGGCACACCGGTTGCCGGAATTAGAAAACTGTGTTTTAAGTGAAGCCGCACTCCCCCCCCCGGCGCCCTCCTCCCTAGCCCCCGCCCCCCTCTCGGCGGCCCCCTCCCTCCCGGTGCCCACCCCCCAACAGTCGCGGCTTCCCAAACAATTGGGGCTTCAAACACACAGTTGCGACTTCAAACACACTTACGGCTTGAATCACAGTTTTCGCACTCCGGCAGCCCTCGGCGCCCCCCCCCCCCCCCCCCCCCCCCCCCCCCCCCCCCCCCCCCCCCCC
>JBBAPY010000462.1:0-1160 GCA_040400635.1 Rhodoferax sp. | reverse complement strand
CTTGTCGGTCGACATGGTTCGGCTGCTGGAGCAGCGGCTGGGAACGCGGTTTGAAATACTTCCCGCGCAAAATCTCGACGCCATCCTGACCCAGGCCAAGGCGGGCCGGGTGGACCTGATCACCTCGCTGAAGGCCACTCCCGAGCGTTCACAATTCCTCAGCTTCACCCCGCCTTATGTTCAGGTGCCCACCGCCATCATCGTGAAATCCGGTATGGCGTCCGGGGTGTGGCCGGAGTCCTTTGTGGGCAAATCCGTAGCGGTAGGCAAGGGCTACGGCGTGCAGAAATACCTGGAGCAAAAGTATCCGGCGATCTCACTGACCCTGGTGCCCGACGACCTGGATGGCATGCGCAAACTCGCCTTTGGCGAAGTGGATGCGGTGATCATGGATGTGGCCAGTGCGTCGTATTTCATTGAGCGCGAGAAGATCACCAACCTGCGGGTGCTGACCGCGTTTGAATACACCTACGACCTGAGTTTTGCGGTGCGAATCGACACGCCGGTCCTGGGCGCCATTTTGACGAAAACGCTGCAGGACATTCCCGCAAAGGATAAGCAAGCGGTCCTGGGGAAATGGATCACGCTGGGCAACGACCCCTTGCGCCAGCTGCGCGAGCGCCTGCAGCGGGCTATGCCCTGGATTTTTGGCCTGGCACTGGCGCTGACGGTGGTGGGGGGCCTGCTGTGGAGCGCCCGGCGCAAACGCACGAAGGCGGCCGAGCAGGCGTCCAAATATGCGCGCAGCTTGCTCGAAGCGAGCCTGGACCCGATGGTGACCATCAGCGCGCAAGGCAAGATCACCGACCTCAACGCCGCCACGGAAAAAGTCACCGGCGCCAGCCGCGCGACCCTGCTTGGCAGCGACTTTGCCGATTACTTCACGGCCCCGCAGCGCGCCCGTGCAGGCTATGAAAAAGCTTTTCTGGAAGGCTTTGTGACCGATTACCCGCTGGCCATACGCCATGTGTCGGGCCGCGTGACCTAGGTGCTCTACAACGCCAATGTGTTTCGCAATGACCAGGGCGAGGTGCTGGGCGTGTTTGCGGCGGCGCGCGACATCACGGCGCGCAAGAAGGCCGAAAGCCTGATCCAGGCCGCCAGCGTGTTCACCCACGCCAGGGAAGGGGTGCTGATTACCGGGGCCGATTGGCTGGTCC
>JBBAPY010000461.1:0-1162 GCA_040400635.1 Rhodoferax sp. | reverse complement strand
GGGGGGGGGGGGGGGGGGGGGGGGGGGGGGGGGGGGGGGGGGGGGGGGGCGCCGGCGCACCTGGTAGCGGCCGGAGCCGAACCAGCCGCAGGGGGTGAAGTACATGGAGGCCTTGGCGCCGGTGGTGGTGTTGACCACGCTGTGGGTGCCGTCGTTGTCGATCCAGGTGGAGCCGACGATCACGTTGTTGGCCTTCACGTTGGGGGGCGTGATGGTGAACACCTCGCCGGTGCTCTTCAGCTTGACGCGGCTTCGGCCTGCGCCAGGCAGGAAGCGGCGGCTCAGGCCGGGACTGTGTCCTCTCAGGGTTTATATGGTCACTGGGTTCAGGCCGGGGCTCATCTGGTATCAGGGTTCATAAGCTCTCAGAGTCCAGGCCGGAGCTCTTCAGCTTGATGCGGCTGCGCGAGGCAGGAAGCGGCGGCTCAGGCCGGGGGCTAGTGTGGTCTCAGGGTTTATATTGTCTCGAGGTTTTAGACTCTCAGGATTCAGGCCGGGGCTCATCTGGTATCAGGGTTTATATGGTCGCAGGGTTGGGCCCGGGACTAATGTGGTCTCAGGGTTTATACAACATCAGGGTTCAGGCCGGGGGTTATATGGTCTCAGTGTTTAGGCCGGGCCCTTACGGCCTCTGGGCTGATATCGATCACGTTGTTAAGTTTCACGCCGGCAGGCGTCAGCATGAACACCTCGTCGGTCCACTTCGGCTTGATGCGGCTGCGCCCTGCCAACAAGCTTGGGGTTTCCGATCTAATCATACCTGTTATCATCCTAATAGGCCGAAGCACCAGTTTGATTTCGCAGGCAGCGGGAGATCCCGCACCAAGGGGCCACATCTCTACGGTGGTACCCCCTAGAAATAGATCATGGCGGCCATAAACCCTAAACCCTGATCTCAAGCTCGGGGCGCTGCTCACCGATGGGGTACACCTCGACGCTGTTTCCCAGGAACTTGGTGGAGGGCGCCGACACAATGTCGTACGTCCAGTTTGCGTTCTCGCCGTGGCCCACGCCGATGGGCGGGTGGTGCGACACCTGCGCCAAGGGAATGGGGCTTACGACAGGTCTCAGGGCAGCACAGGGCTTAGGGCAAGCTGCACCGGGGTAATGCGGTTTAGAGCAGGTCTTAGGACAACCCAGGGCTTAGGGCAACTGGCGGCGG
>JBBAPY010000460.1:0-1174 GCA_040400635.1 Rhodoferax sp. | reverse complement strand
GGGGGGGGGGGGGGGGGGGGGGGGGGGGGGGGGGGGGGGGGGGGGCGCCGGCAGGCCTCGGACGTACCTTTGATGCTATGTCTGCGCGGCCAGAGCTGCAGCACAGAAGCAGCGTGGCGCGTGCGGCCGAGATCCCGCTTAAATCACCCGTCTCGACCAGCTGCCCTTGCGGTCCAGACCGCATATCCAGACAGTTCCGTGCTCCTGTGATTCCACCGTCCAACTTCTGGCGTCGCAGAGAGAGCGATGACTCCGGTTTGACGGTACTTGCACCTTCGGCCTCCGGTGGCCACAAGTTGAGCGTTATCTCCTGCTGGCTGCGAAAGGCCGCCATCCCGTCTTATCTGACGATCAAAGCCCGCAAATTGAACGCTGCATCCTCCAGCAGACAGTGGAACAAGGACGTTCTGATGCACCGTTGCCCTAGACTACGGACCCGTCTAGAATCCCTGAACTTCAGTCCTCCAGCGGGTCCGCAATTCGTCGTGCTGGACTTCGACGTGTAATGAAGATTTCACATACACATGAATCCGGGAAGTCGGTTTTGATCAGGTGGAAGTAGGAATATTCCATGTTTGTCTGCAAGACTGCAACTGCAACTTCCAACATCTTGCAGCTTGATTCGATTGCTTGGCGACTACGGTACCCTCACCCGTAGAGACAGAGTGGCCACTGTCGACACCCCCGTACACGTTGCCGCTGCCGCACAACCTCTTCTTGCACGTTTGCTGATGACGCCGATTTTGATCAGCGCCTCTCATGCACTCCGTGCCCCCCCCCCCCCCCCCCCCCCCCCCCCCCCCCCCCACGCTGTGCGAGAGAGACTGTTACAACCCACCGTGTACTCTGTATACTCGTACTGTAATCCATTTCCCTCAATTGTACATAAAATTTCAGCATTTTATTCCTCAAACACCGCCAAATTCCATTTTCCTGCGCGCAGAGGGCCGACGTCACCAATACTTTACAATGCTATTGACCGTACAACCTGAGACGCTGAGAAAAGCCCGAAGTATACCGTAAGTGTCACAGTCGCTCAAATACTTCGAGGACGAGGAGCAGGGAGACGCAGATCAGACGTGCATCATCCCACAGCAGATGCTTATATACACTACACCACCGGCGAATCGACAGAGCACCTGAAAGTGTGCAAATAAGTGAATATCTCCATACC
>JBBAPY010000459.1:0-1180 GCA_040400635.1 Rhodoferax sp. | reverse complement strand
TTCAGGCCTTTGCCAAGTAAACCGGCAACGAATTGCTGGAGCAGGAAACCGTGGACACCGACTTCATCCACGTTCTGCGCCGCCGCTAGGGCCTTCAGCCCAGGCGCACCAGCTGGTCGCGCACCTTCTCCAGGGTGTCCGCAAAATCGGCCAGACGCTTGCGTTCCTGCGTAATCACCGCAGGTGGCGCTTTGGCCACAAAGGCTTCGTTGGCCAGCTTGCCGTTGGCCTTGACGATTTCATTCTCCAGACGCGCCACTTCCTTGCCCAGACGCAGCTTCTCGGCAGCCACGTCCACTTCCATGTGCAGGCAGATGCGGGCTTCGCCCACCACCGCCACGGGCGCATGCTGCGCGGCGGCTTGCCAAGACGCTTCGTCGGCGAACAGCTTGACCTCGTTGAGCTTGGCCAGCGCTTGCAGCACCGGGGCGGACTCGGTCAGGAAGGCGCTTTCCTGTACGGTTTGTGCCACCACGTAGAGCGGTAGCCGGGTGGCGGGTGACACATTCATCTCGCCACGCAGGTTGCGGCAGGCGTCTACCAACTGCTTGAGCTTGGCGACTTGCGCAATTGCGCTTTCGTCGATGCGCTCAGGTTGCGATTGCGGGTAGGCGGCAATGCTGACGGACGGCCCGGCGCGGCCCGCCACAGGGGCGACCTTTTGCCAGAGCTCCTCGGTGATGAACGGGGTGATGGGGTGCGCCAGACGCAGAATCACTTCCAGTGTGCGGATCAGGGTGCGGCGCGTGCCGCGTTTTTGCGCGTCGGTGCCGGTCTGGATTTGCACCTTGGCAATTTCCAGGTACCAGTCGCAGAACTCGTCCCAGACAAACTGGTAAATCGTGGTGGCCACGTTGTCCAGGCGGTATTCCTCAAAGCCCTTGGCCACATCGGCCTCGGCCTTTTGCAGCAGGGACGTGATCCAGCGGTCCGAAGCGCTAAAGCTCAGGTAACCGTGGGCGGGGCCGCCGACAGCGCATTCGGCCTTGCTGTGCTCGCGCAGACCGCAGTCCTGGCCTTCGCAGTTCATCAGCACAAAGCGGGTGGCGTTCCAGAGCTTGTTGCAGAAGTTGCGGTAGCCCTCGCAGCGCTTGGAGTCAAAGTTGATGCTGCGCCCCAGCGACGCCAGCGACGCAAAGGTAAAGCGCAGCGCATCGGCACCAAAGGCGGGAATGCCGTC
>JBBAPY010000458.1:0-1192 GCA_040400635.1 Rhodoferax sp. | reverse complement strand
AGCATCACGTTGATCCAGCCGCGCACCCGCCCCGAAGGCACCAGCGCAATCACCATGACCGTCGTCACAAAGGCAAAGCCGAGCTGGGTCAGTTGGCTGACATCGCCGCCAAGCCACGCCATGGACTGCGCGGCAGCGACCATCAGGATGAGGTAGCCACCGATCACCAGCAACGAAAGCGACTGGAACGCCAGCGACCGCGACGGCGAAAAACGCAAGGTTGAAACGCCGCGGAGCACGCCGGTTGCAAGCAGCAGGATCGCGACGACTTGGGCAAGCCCGCGCAGCGCCGCCAGTTCGACGGGAACTGAACGGCCAAGATACGCGATCGTGTAGAAGTTCAGATCATAACCCCACATCATCGCCAGCGCGAGTGAGGTCCAGCGCACTCCGCCGCGCTGCGCAAGCAATGCTCCGGCATAAAGATTGTGCACCAGAACCAATGCGCCCGTCGCCAGCAGCAGGCGAAACATCACCGAAATCTGGAAGATCATGGCCGTGGCAGGCGCAATTTCGATATACCGCCAATGCAACGCCAGCAGCGGCAACTGGAGCAGCTCGACCATGGCCAGCACCAGCAAGACCGGGCGGACCGGCCCCACTGTGGTGTGCCGGTTGTCACGGGCGAACAGCCCGTGGAGCACCACCAGCCAGCCCAGATTGCGCATGACTTCGCCCAGATCGGTCGCGATCGCATCGGGTCCGAGCGCGGCCACCAGCAGCGACCACACTGCGCCGATCACCAGCGCTGCAACTTCAGCGCGGCTCGCCGATTTGCCCCGCCGCAGCCGGTCGCCCAGCCAGACTGCCAGCACCAGCCCGGCAAACACCGCGAGCAGGTGACTCCAGTGGCCCAGGCCCATCCAGTTGATGTAGCTGTGCATAAAAGCAGATTACCGTGCGCCCTCATTCCAGAGCACCACGCGCAGCGTCTGGATGAGGATCAGGAGATCAAGGAACGGCGTGTAGTTCTTGGCATAATAGAGATCGTATTCGAGCTTGTGACGCGAATCCTCGATCGATGCGCCATAAGGGTAATTGATCTGTGCCCAGCCGGTGATGCCCGGCTTCACCATGTGGCGCTCGGCATAATAGGAAAGCTGATCTTCCAGTTCGGAAACAAACTCCGGGCGCTCAGGCCGAGGCCCGACAAAGCTCATTTCGCCCTTGAGCACGGTCCATGCCTGCGGGA
>JBBAPY010000457.1:489-1197 GCA_040400635.1 Rhodoferax sp. | reverse complement strand
TTGCGCAAGGTGGTGGGGCTGTCGGCATAAAGCGCCATCACGGCCAAGGTCATGGCAGCGTCGGGAATGTGGTTGCAGTCGAGTTCAATGCCTTTGAGCGGCCAAGCGCCGCGGCGCACCTCTAACCAATTGGGGCCGCTGGTAATCTGTGCGCCCATTTGTGCGGCGGCGTCTATGAATCGGATATCGCCTTGGATGGAGTCGGCGCCGACGCCTTGGATACGAATAGGGTCCGCGCCGCCCGCTGCGATTGCACCGAGCGCAATAAAGTAACTCGCAGATGAGGCATCTGCTTCTACATGGATCGTTTTTGGAGACTGATATGACGAATCAGCAGGGATGGTGAAACGCTGCCAATCATCGCGTTTGACGAGAATGCCAAAACGTTGCAACAGGTTCAAGGTGATGTCGATATAGGGTTTGCTGATGAGTTCGCCCACCACCTCAATCACGATGTCGCGCTGTTGGGCCGCGAGCGGCAAGGCCATCAACAAAGCTGTCAAAAACTGGCTCGACACATCGCCCCGCACTTGTATGGGGGCGTCTAATGTGAGGTTTGGTTTACCTATGCGTAAAGGGGGGAAGCCTTCGTTACCCAGATAGTCGATCTGACAGCCCAGCAAACGCAAGGCGTCGACCAAATCACCAATGGGCCGCTCATGCATGCGCGCCACACCCTTGAGCGTGAAGTCTCCGCCCATCACAGCC
>JBBAPY010000457.1:0-479 GCA_040400635.1 Rhodoferax sp. | reverse complement strand
AAGACCAGTGACGGTTACGGTGGTGCCGGCTTCTTGCACGCCGCATCCCAGTTGGCGCAAGGCTGCGAGCATCACGCGGGTGTCGTCGGAGTCGAGCAAGTCGTGGACCACTGTCGTGCCTTGGCAAAGGGCAGAGAGCAACAGCACGCGGTTAGAAATGCTCTTAGAGCCTGGCAGGGTGATGGTTCCCGAGGCGCTGTGAAGCGGAGGAAGGTCTAGGAATGCAGTGGAAAACATTCGGTTAAACGATACAAATTTAAGCGTCAGATGCTAAGTTGCTTGCGTCCGTCGCCTGCAACTTCCAAGCGCTACGCACTTGGCTAGCTTTCGCGATCAGCGTTTGAAGCGCTTGGGTGTCTTGGTTTTTTAAAGTATCTTCCAACTGCGCCAATGCCTTTTTGAAGTGGGTAATCTGGCTGAGCACCTCTGTTTGGTTCGCACTCAAAATATCGCGCCACACCGCGGGGTCGCTTGCGGCA
>JBBAPY010000456.1:0-1202 GCA_040400635.1 Rhodoferax sp. | reverse complement strand
GCATTGGTCCTCGCCCTGTGTGGGGGAGGCGCACCACGCGTTTGACCCGCAGCCGTTTTTGTTTCGCTTTCCGCATGCGCTCGGTGAGGTCCGCAAGTTTGAGTACGCCATGACCTGGTTTGATGCGCTGTGCTACTCCGCGCACAACGTGTGGGACATCGCCAAAGCGTGTGACGCCGATGCCGAGCTGGGCCTGAAGTTCAAGCCCTATTTCGGCGCCGATCGCTGCAACCACCTCCACGAGGCACTGGAAGAGGCGGTGTTGCCCACCGCGCAGATGAGCCAGGAGCACTTCACCGACAGCCTGATTGCGTCGCTGCAAAACATGATTCGCGAAAACCCGCTGTTGCACGATGTCTCCCTGGAAACCCTGACCCGCCACCCCTACGCCTGCGCCCGCCTGCATCTGGCGGAAAAGAACGTGCTGGTGTTTGTGGACCGAACCACAGCGCGCAGCCACATCGTGCCCCGCCTGGTGCGGGAAAACGCGGTCTTGTGCCGCAGGGAAGACGCCAAATCCCATGCACTGATTGTGTTTGAGGCCCTCCTGGGCGAGGAGCCGGTTGTCCTGACTCCACGCGTCACAGGCAGTGGCCTGAACTTCATGGCCCTGTCCAAGAGCCTGGAACGTTTTTTGCCCGCCCCGGCCCTTGCGCAGGTGCCTTCTTTTTTCAACGATCGGCTGCCCCAATGACCCATTCCAAGAATGAACCCGGCAGCGCTGCTGAACAACACCGGGAAGCTGCCCTCGAATACCACCAGTTTCCGGCGCCCGGAAAAATCGGCATCATGGCCACCAAGCAACTGGTCAACCAGCACGATCTGGCCCTGGCCTATTCGCCCGGCGTAGCAGCCCCCTGCGAAGAAATCGTCAAAGACCCCAACAACGCTTTCAAATACACCAGCCGGGGCAACCTGGTGGCGGTAATCACCAACGGCACCGCCGTACTGGGCCTGGGCGACATTGGCCCGCTGGCGGCCAAGCCGGTGATGGAAGGCAAGGCGGTGCTGTTCAAGAAGTTTGCTGGCATCGACGTGTTTGACATCGAGATCAACGAAAAGCACGACCTCGACAAGCTGGTCGACATCATCGCCTCGTTGGAACCCACCTTTGGCGGCATCAACCTGGAAGACATCAAGGCGCCAGACTGCTTTTATGTGGAACGGAAGCTGCGCGAGCGCATGAAGATTCCGGTGTTCCA
>JBBAPY010000455.1:0-1207 GCA_040400635.1 Rhodoferax sp. | reverse complement strand
AACCATGCGTCTGACCCGAACTGGATCACGGCTGTGCAACTCGCGTTTGACTTCCTGACGCCAGACGCGCCCACCATGTACACCAGTGGGTCCTATGCCGCAGTGCGGACCACGACGACCAACCAGGGCGTCGCGACGGACCTCAACGTCACACAAACCCTACCCCCCGGCGCCACGGCGCTGGCTGGTGAGCCTGTCGCCACGCTTTCGGCCAACGGCTTGCAAGCCCAGTGGAACTACAAACTGCCCGCAGCCCAAAGCAAGGACCTGACCTTGTACCTGCGCCTACCCGCCAGCACGGGTAGCTACACGCTAGCTACCGCAGTTAGCAGCGTGTCCAACGGTGTGAACAGCCTGTATGGCAGCTACTCCCTTGCACTGCAAGTGACTGCGGCCTCAGAACCGGTTGTCGTCAACAAACTGATAGCCGACCTCAAGGCACTCACCTTAAACAGCAGCCGTGACCGCCAAAACCGCGACCAGGCGGTCAGAGCACTGCAAGACGCTGTTGCCCAGAGCCGCCCAGACCGCGCCATCACCAATTTGCTGGATGCCGTGGAACAGCTCAATTCCATCACCGGACGGGACGTCTCTGCCTACCGCCTGCAGATTGACAGTTGGCTGCAGGAACTCGCCCTCAAATGGCAAGCCGCGCAACCCGTGCGCAACATCCACTGATTTTAAAAAGAGCCACCCATGTTTAAGGCCCGCACGATGAAACTCGATTTGCACGCTATGACACCCATCAACACGATGACCACCTGGCACCCCATCCTGCGCCCCATCGCCCGGGTACTGGTGATCGCCCAACTGGCCCTGGTACTGCAACCCCTGAGCGTAATGGCCCAAGACAAAGGCCAGGCCCCCTTCAACCCCGCAGCCCAAGCCCAACTCCAGCGCCTGGGCCAGTGGAGCCAGGACATGGAGAAAGCCAAGGCCCAAAGCACCAAGGCCAACGCCAGCCCGGCCGATCAGGTCAGCGACCATTTGAAGCAGGCCCATGAAATCACCAAAGGCCTGAGCAACACCGGTAACGCCACCACCCGCCGCATCGCCGTGAGCACCAGCCAGCGCGACGACCAGATCGCCCAGCTCAAGACCCACCTCAGCGCCATCGACCAAGGCGCCGCCAGCGTGCGCGCCGAGTTTGCCGCCACCAAGGCCGAACTTAAAGCCAAGAACCTCCCCCCAGAAATCATCGCCCGCC
>JBBAPY010000454.1:0-1210 GCA_040400635.1 Rhodoferax sp. | reverse complement strand
TCAGGATGAGCATGAGGATGAGGATGAGGATGAGGACGATGACGGATGAGGATGAGGATGAGGATGATGATGAGGATGAGGCTGGCGATTGGTCTTCGTGCACCTACTGATTTGCATATGCGTGTGTCATCTGCGAATGTCAGCCACTGCTACCCGCCCCATTGCCGATGTCAATGTCAATCACTGCCCACGTTTCTCGTCTCGCTGCCATTGCAAGCACAACAACACGTGGTTGTAGCACCCTGCCACCACCACCACAGTGCCATCATGCTACAGTGGATCCACTACTAACACCACCACCACCACCGCCGCCGCCGCCACCACCACCACCACCACCACCACCACCCCAACCCCGCAGACTGCCCCCACCCCACCCCCCCGGGCGTCTTTTGGGTTGCTGGTGGTTGCCCCCGCACTGTCACTGTGCACTTCTTCCACGGGGGGGAGGGGGGTTCGGGGGGGGTCCCCAACTCCAGAGGGCGTCCGGGGCCAAAGGCCAGGCGAAAGTATTATTACAACAACAACACCAACAACAACAACAACAACAACAACAACAACAAGTACTACTACTACTACTAATACTACTACTACTACTACTACTACTAGCCAGGGGGCGGCGGGGGGTGGCGGGCCACCTGGAAGGTCCACACTGGCACCACGGTGGGCAGCCACGCGGCCCCGGGCAATACCTGGAAGGCGCGCGGTCATGCATCGCCACTGGGCGGGTGGGCGGGTGGGCAGGTGGGCGGGGTGGGTTCTGGGCGGGGTGGGTGCTGGGTGGGCGGTTGGGGAAAGGCCAGATTGGGATTCCCAAATGTGCCACCCAACCACCCACCCATTACCCATCCACATCTTTCCCTACTTGCCCCCACCCCGTTCTCCAGCCGGCCGCCCATTCCCCACCCATCCATCACGCCTGCCTTTTCCTCACCCTGTCACGTTCCCCACCTAGCTCCATGTTCGACGGGATCAGTGGCACAGCTCCCCCACAACATGTCCAGCTCCCAGAGATGCAAGCGGCCATCGGGGAACATGTCTTGATGCATGCGGGTCCACCAAAGGTTCAGGATAACCGAGAAGATCCCTGTGGCCTCCTCACAAAGCTGATGCCCGCACCTCCACAGGCGAATGATGGTCGGTGGCGCATGTCCGGCACAGTTTTGGGGGTGCATGGAGCGATCGGTCTGCACATGTGATGTGTGGATGTGTC
>JBBAPY010000453.1:0-1220 GCA_040400635.1 Rhodoferax sp. | reverse complement strand
GACCCAGCTGCTGGAAGGCGAGGGCTCCCCACCTGTCGTCCGAACATTCCTGACATGAGTTCCTCATACTTGTCCGCGTCGGGGTCCTCCTGCCGGAAGAGGGGCTGGCAGCCCTCCAAGAGGTTTCGCCAACCGGCCCTGTTCGTGCGGAATCGTTCGGTCAGTCGTTCATTCTTCGCGGGGTCGCGCCGAAATCTTCGCGAATCTATATTCACCTCTGAAAGGTTCTGCAGTATCGCCGCAATGGACTCCTTGAGTTTCAGCGGGAACTCAAGGAGCTGAGCGGGCAGGACTGAGCCAGGTGTGCAGAGTAGCGAGAACGCATCAGTGATCTCTTCTGCCATGGTCATGAGGGTAGCGTCGCTCAACCCCAGGGCATCATGATGACAATCATAGCTGCAGACGAAGCGCGCTAGGTCCTGAACGACGTCGCAGAGGAAAGGCTCCCCCCCTGGTACAAGGTTGACCCCAGCTCCTGGGAGTGATGAGGAGGAGGCCCCAGCTGTCGTAGAGGTGTGTCCAATCATTTCCGCTATGAGTTCCTCATAGTACTCCACGTCGGGGTCCTCCTCCTGCAAGGCATACTCTTCATCGGCCCCCCCCGACCCCTGCCGCGCGGGGCTGGCCGCGGCGGCAGGGTTGGCGAGCACCGGCGGAGCCCCCCGCACAGGTGCCACCCGATCGTCCCGTTGGTGGGCGGGGCTGGCCGCTCGCACCAGCGGCGGCCAGTCCGGCGGAGCGCCCCGCTCAGACGTGGCCTGATCGTGGTGGGGCTCAACGAAGGCATGCTGCTCAAGGTCGACATGGTGAAGCTCTGGCGGGACGTGTTGCTGCGGCTGCTGGTCGGGTTGATCATGGAGTTCGGGTTCGTCTTGGTGGTTCTCGTGGACGTTATGTTGGTCACTCTCGACGTGGCCGGGGTCGTGAGAGACGTGCCGGTGCTGGCGGTACTCGACGTCCTCAGGCATGAACAGGCATGCCCATGCTCTTTGGCACCACGCCGCGCGACGTCGTCGACGAGAGGCAGAGGCCATGCAAGCGCGGGCCGACACGAGGGCGGAAGGCCACGCGGCAAAGGGCTCGAACCGAGACGGGCTTGAGCTACTCCTTCTCCTTCTCCTTCTCCTTCTCCTTCTCCTTCTCCTTCTCCTCTCTCCCTCTCTCCCTCTCTCCCTCTCTTCCCTCTCCCCCTCCCCCCTTCCCCCCCTGCCCCCCTGCCC
>JBBAPY010000452.1:0-1220 GCA_040400635.1 Rhodoferax sp. | reverse complement strand
AGTGCTGGGGGACGACAAACGAACGAATACGAACGAACCCCCGGTAAATTATTTCAATATGCTGGATACCCCGCACTTAGGTGCGCTGCGGCTGCTGCGCCATGCTGCAGTTGTGCGTGATGTTCCTGATGCATCGGCTGCTGCTGCCTGTGCTTTACCATGCTGCTGCTGCTGCTTTACAGGTGCCGGCTGACGTGGACCCTGGACCCTAGATCCCAGGGCGCACCTCTCCGCCGGAGCAGTTGATGTACATGTTGATGTCCTTCTTGTTCTCGGAGTCCAGGTAGAGCATGGTGGCCACCAGCTGGTTGCCCAGCTCGTCGTCCACCGCCTTGCCGATGAACATGATGCGCTCCCGGTACTGCGGGCCAGGGCTCAACACTTAGGGTTTTGGCCGAGCAGGTCAAGGGCTTCAGGGAATTACACCGCCTTGCCACACGAATGTAATGAGCTCCCGGTATTGCGAGCCAGGGCTCAGGGTTTAAAATTCAGGGTTTATGCTGAGCAGTTCAAGGGTTTAAGGCAACTATACCGCCTTGCCGACGAACATGATGAGCTCCCGGTACTAGGGGCCAGGGTTCAGGGCTTAGGCCGAGACGGCTCAAGGCCTGAGGCAACTTCACTATATTGCCGATGCACTCGATGCGCTCAAAGTGCTAAAATCCAGGGCTCAGGGCTCCAGCCGAGCACGCTACGGGTTCAAGGAGGCAATCACTACGCCTTACATATGCACATTACTGGTGCTGCAGGCTGAGGGGCTCAGGGTTCAGGGCTTTGCAGGGGCACGCGGGATTTCGGTTCAGGGCCGAGCAGATATGCCGCATCGCCGAATACCGCCATGCGCTGTTAGTGCTACGGGCCAGTCTCGGGGCATGCAGGCTCTGCCCTGCTACCTGAGCCTGCCATGATGCGCTCCTGGCCAGGGCTTTTACAAGTGCCCGTCTACCCGACATTTTAGCTGGCTCTCCAATGAATTCTGCTAATCACTTGATCCGATTTCCGATCACTTGAAACAGCCCAGCTCCTGACACAGCAGGCATGGGGTCGTAACACTTGAGAGGACCAGACGTTTGCGCATCTCCTGCAAAGACCTTGAACCCCAGGACATGGACCTCCTGCGCAGCTCTAAGACCCTCTCCCACCCCTCGGTATGACATGATGGGCGCCTATCCCCCCCCCCCCCCCCCCCCCCCCCCCCCCCCCCCCCCCCCCCCCCCCCC
>JBBAPY010000451.1:0-1224 GCA_040400635.1 Rhodoferax sp. | reverse complement strand
GGTCGCCGTGAAGCCCGACGCGTCAACACCGCCCGTGCCGAACGCCACAGCGCCGTCCTCGCACGAGCTCCAGGGACAGAGACAGGGATTGGGGCACCATGCCACGCTCGCCCCCCCCTGAGCGGCTCTCCCTCACTGCCTATTATCATTCCCTCCCGTGTTCCCTCCCACCCTCCTGTTTTCGACCATCCCGCACACTGCTTTGACTAACACAGAAGAACTCCACTTGCATCGCAAGCATGAACGCACTTGTTGTCGGAGTTGCTATTGTCCTCAGGACCGTCGTTGGAGCTATCACCGCCCTTGCCCTTGCAGCCCTCGCCGCCCGCACTTGCCTGATTGGCAAGCAACTACCCACGGGAGTGGAAAGGATGTGCATCATCAATGCACGAATACAACTAAGGATACCAATGCGGAGGAGAAGACCGACACGTCAGGACACCAAGACGCATCAAGCGACCGATAAAACTCAAGAAACCGATAAACATCGAGAGACCAATGAAGATAGCCATAAACTCACGAAAACCATAAACACGAAGAGACAGATACCTACGAACATGCCCATCATATACATATGTTTTGAAACATAGACGTGTGTGGAGGAGTTGGTTGGAACTCGAAAAGGACACCTGCTGGACTTCCGAACAATGTGCGCTAACACCGCTGCAAACATACTAATCGATTGATGAGATCGCCCCTGCGCCAACAACGTCGTCCATACCAGAGGCACCTACATCACAGCCCTCGTCCTGAGCGGGGTCTCTCCCTGTCCCTCCTCCCTCCCCCCCACCCTCTTCAAATCTCAAGTACACGCTCTGGAATCAACACCCCTGCGAAACTTGACGTGCAGTCGCATACGGCTGAGTAAGACCCCGCTCACAGATGGAGCTCCAAGGATGGCGTCGGCAGTGAACCCCCTGCCCCCCTCCCCTCCCATAATCAATTAGGCACCGATGACAGAAGATGTGTCTCAAGCCGTCCCACTACGCGTGGTGTGACGATGTAGGTAAAATGACTGCACAATCTTGACCGGTGTCCTGCAAGCTGCGCAGTCGAGCAACGAGTGCGTCCACAATTTCGACCTTGAGCTTCATCTTGCTAGTCCCCTGCACACCAATTTTCTCGGCGACCCACTCGAGGTCGTCCCGGTTCACTCGTGCCAGGGTAGCCATTGCCTGTGGTATCCCCGTCGGTTCTCCTCCCCTCCCCCCCCCCCCCCCCCCC
>JBBAPY010000450.1:0-1226 GCA_040400635.1 Rhodoferax sp. | reverse complement strand
AGTCAGCGCTCCTAGAAGGTGAACACTGATTCCACCATTCCCCGTGGGTGTTGCTGCGGTGCAGGTGTTCAACCTGGTCGAGAAGAAGGAGCTGGCGCCGCTGCAGGAGCTGATCGACACCATGGTGCGGTGACAGGGCCGCGGGAGTGGCTGTCGCAGCAGCGAGGATGTGAAGTATCCCTGTGTAGTGCCCGATCGGCTGGCCACGGCGCATTGATCTGTCGGGCCGCTGCGCATCGACTGGCAGGGTGCTGCGCATTGGAACCATTTTTGAACAGTCATTGAACGAGGCGTGAACAGAACAATTATCCGAATGCTTTAGAGTACGCATTGTGTACGCGCTGTGTGGGTGCGCCTGAAAATCGCACCAAACATGGACAGGGACTAGCGTAGAAAGAGGTCTAGGTCAGGGATCTGCTGCTTGGGGCATAGCGCATGTATCTGTCAGCGTAATAGCAGCTATCCACCACCCATGTGCTTTTGAGGATCCCGAGGTCGCCCGAAGCCCGGCACGTGCCAGAACGGGCAATCGTCACAGCATGATGGTGCCAAGTCGGCCAGCCAAACATTGCAACAGGAGTACAGGACAGAGCAAACGTGAAGGCCACGTGTCCACCACACACCTCGCCACCTGGCGATGGATCGTGAAGCATCTGCTATACCCTAACTGGGTATAGGGCACAGAGCATTATATAGCAGTTGGCTACAGCTCTCCACACTGCTCTCCTCATAGCAGAGAGACGTTAGCCGCTCAGTGGCCCAGGCAGTGGTGATCTGACGCGGCTAAGGAGCTACTAAAGCGGGCGTCGGCATGTCGAACATGTACGGGTTCGCTGCCAGGGGGGCTCCGGGTCAGCATGGCCTTGGAGGCAATGGAGGGGTGCGCCCCGGCCGCGCGCCATTCCTGCGTTGAAAGCTCGACTTAATCACGAAAGACCCCTGTGGCCCCCCCTGCTGCTGCGAAAGTGCATCAAGCACAAGCGGGTGCATCGCATGCACAGGAGCCAATGGTGAGCGGGGCACCGCATGCGCCTCCTTCGGGCGAGGCCGTGACGTCGTTCCTGAGGGCCAGCAGCAGCGCTTCGGGCTCCTCCCCTGTCGTGGGCAGCAATCTCTTCAGCTCAGCACACGCAGGAGCAGTAAATGCATTGGCAGCTGCAGCAGCAGGTATCGTAACCCCCCCCCCCCCCCCCCCCCCCCCCCCCCCCCCCCCCCCCCCCCCCCCC
>JBBAPY010000449.1:0-1238 GCA_040400635.1 Rhodoferax sp. | reverse complement strand
GATGAAGATCACCAACAAAACCATCATCACATCGACCAAGGGCGTGACGTTGATCTCACTCATTGGCTGTTGCTCAGCCACACGCTCGAATCGACCGAAAGCCATCAGAGTGCGCGCACGTCGTGCGCAAATCCTTCGAGCTCATGCTCGAGTCGGTTGATCATGCGACCCATCACATTGAATGCCAGCACAGCAGGCAAAGCAACGCCCAAACCCGCAGCCGTCATGATGAGCGATTCACCCACAGGACCCGCCACTTGCTCAATAGAGAGTTGGCCTGCAGTCGCAATGCCAGTGAGCGCGTGGAAGATACCCCATACCGTTCCAAGCAACCCTACAAAAGGTGCCGTAGCGCCCACGGTTGCCAACACTACTTGCCCCCATTGCAAGCGTTGCAACACGCTGTGCAATGCATCCCGCAATACGCGCGTGCGTTGGGTATGGATATCGCCTTGCGCGCCAAGCGTATTGGGCATGAGGAGCTGTTGCGCTTGTGCCAAGGGTGTGAGCACCGCGTTGCGGTCTACCGCTTGCAAGGCACGAACAGCTTGCGCAACATCGCTGGCTTGCCAGAACACGGCTTTACCTTGCGCGATGTCTGTGCCTACACGTCGCAAAAACCATGTTTTGTACACAATGACCGTCCAGCTGGCAATGGACATGGCCAACAGCACCAAGGCTAAGAAGGCGCTGAACGCATCGCTGGCGATATCGGGTGCAAACTGGTTCATCGCAATCCGAGCACATCAAACATGTCGAACAAGCCCGTCTTCTTATCGGCCAAGAAAGCGGCAGCGCGCAAGCTACCTTGCGCATACGTGGCACGACTAGAAGAACGATGCGTGATCTCGATGCGCTCGCCTGTTCCCGCAAATAAAACGGTGTGGTCACCCACGATGTCGCCGCCACGGATGGTGGCAAAACCAATCGTATTGGGGTCGCGTTCTCCGGTATGGCCGTATCGCTCGTAGACAGCACATTCGCTCAGGTTGCGACCCATGGCCTCGGCCATCACTTCGCCCATTTTGAGGGCGGTGCCAGAGGGTGCATCGACTTTGTGGCGGTGATGCGCTTCGATGATTTCAATGTCGTAGCCGGTGGGCATCGCCTTAGCCGCCATTTGCAAAAGCTTGAGGGTGACGTTGACGCCGACGCTCATATTGGGTGCCATGACGATCGCCGTGTGTTTGGCCGCTTCTGCGATATGGGCTTTTTGGGCATCGCTAAAACCTGTGGTG
>JBBAPY010000448.1:0-1247 GCA_040400635.1 Rhodoferax sp. | reverse complement strand
TTGGACCATGCTGCGATTAACACTACTTTTCTTGCTGTCCACCAGCAGCGCCTGGGCCGATTGGGTTGCCATTGGCAAGTCGCCCGACTTCACTATGTATGTGGACCCGCAGTCCATGCGGCGCAGTGGCAATATCGCAAGCGCCTGGATCATGGGCGACTACGCGAAAACGCAAAAAAAGCGCTTCCCTCCCCCGATATTGTGGGTCGAATTTGACTCCATTAAAGAGCTCAAGGACTTCGACTGCAGCAAAGGCGTGCACCGCACCCAGAAGACAGTCATCATGTCCGGTAAGTTCGGCAAGGGCGACCCGCTGTACACCTTTAACTCTGTGCCGGATTTTTTTCCCGTACCCAATGCCGAGTTGGATATTGCTGAGTTCAATTACGTCTGCACCAACGCAAGGTAAGGCCGCTGGCAGCGCATGGCCGCATCGGCGCAAACGATTAAACCCCCGCCCAGCCGTCCTTAGCACGAGCGGCTTGCGGCCTGCAGTAAGTCTTGCAATTGGGTGGCTGCTTGGGGCCGAACTAATCGCCCTACTTCTTTACCATCACGCAATAGCACCAGGGCGGGCCATTGTTTAACCCGGTAAGAGCGCCCTAGCGGTCGACCGGGCCCGTCTTCAATAAGGTAGCGCGCGACATCCGGTCGGCAAGCCATGACAGGCTCAATCAGTGCTTGGGCATTTTGGCAGTAGCCGCACCAGTTGGTGCCGAACTGCAACAGGACCAGGCCTTGCAGGCTTTCTGCACTTTCGCGTTGCAGGTCTGATGCGGCATAAATCGTCACTGACGTCATAGGGTCTTCACCTTGCACTGATTGCCGCATCAATGGCAGCTTGGGTTGGGGATGCAGGACCCGGGGCGGCACCGGGTGGGCCGGCGTAGGGAGCATCCGACTTGGCCACGCGCAGTGCGATCAGTCCGGCCACCACAATCACGGCCGCGCCTGCTACCGTGGTGGTGCGCGGTACTTCATTAAAAAACAAAAAACCCCACAGTGGCGCCCATAAGATGCCGGTGTATTCAAAAGGTGTCACCGTGCTGGCCCGCGCCACCCGGTAGGCACTGGTCAGCAGCATGATACCGATGGAGGCCACGACGCCGCACAGGCCAATCATCAAACCGTCAAAGAGTGTGGGCACAGACCAAGGCCGCACCACAAAGGCAATACTAGGGTGTACTGCGTGCTCTATACCCAAAAAGTGCAGCAGCAAAGCCACCAGTCCAGCCCCCACCAAAAAC
>JBBAPY010000447.1:0-1255 GCA_040400635.1 Rhodoferax sp. | reverse complement strand
CGGGCCAGTAGGCGGGCGCCTGGCACGGGCGTGAAGGGGACCGCAACTGTCGCTTTCGGGTAGTAGGCCAGCCCATGCTGTTGGTAGGCGTTGGCCCAGGCCCAATCGAACACATACTCGCCATAGGAATGGTCTTTCTCGTAGAGCATGCAGGTGCCAACCAAGGCGCTGTCCCTCTCCAAGCTGATGCAAACCGGCTTCCATCCGGTGGCTGGGCAGGCGCTAGCGCTTCGCTCCAATGCCGCTAGGTAAGCGTGGCGCATGAATGGGCTGGCATCGGGGTGGTCGGCCAACAAGGCATCCCAAAGCGCAGCGTCGATGGCGCAGACCGAATCGTGCACCTGGGTGACATAATCATCGCGGCCCATGCAGACCCCCAAGCAAGGCCGGGACGGCGCCTGATGGCCCGGGCCGCGTCACTGTTTTCATAAGCATTCGTACATGACTCTCAAAATTTGCGTTGCCCAACTCAATTTCATCGTAGGTGATCTGATCGGTAACGCGCAAAAAATACTGGACGCAGCACATCAGGCCCATGCGCAGGGTGCCCGTTTGCTGCTAACGCCCGAATTGTCGCTGTGCGGTTACGCCGCCGAGGACCTCTATTTGCGCCCTGCATTTATGCAGGCCTGTGATGATGCCCTGAAATCGCTGACCGCGCAGTTAGCGGGTCTTCAAGACATGTGTGTGGTGGTGGGACATCCTCAAGGCACCGACCAGCGCGGCACGGCAGTCTCCATCACCCAGCGTTTTAACTGCGCTAGCGTTTTACGCGAAGGGCGGGTGGTGGCCACCTATGCCAAGCAGGAGCTACCCAATTACCAGGTTTTTGACGAGCGCCGCTACTTCGCGCCCGGCAATGCTACTTGTGTGTTCGAGGCCGGCCCTGTGCATGCGCCAGTGCGTGTGGGCCTGCTGATTTGTGAAGACGCCTGGTTTGAAGGGCCGGCCCTAGCGGCCAAGGCAGCGGGGGCCCAGCTACTGGCCGTGATCAATGCTTCGCCCTTTCATTCGGGCAAGGGCTATCAGCGCGAACAGGCCATGGCCGAGCGCTGCCGCTCTACCGGCTTGCCACTGGTCTATGCGCATCTGGTGGGCGGACAGGATGAACTGGTGTTTGAGGGGCGTTCATTTGTATTGGATGCACTCGGTCAGGTACAAGGGCGGGCCGCCAGTTTCCAGGAATCCTTGTTCGCTTGCGCTCTCGAGTCCATTGCGCCGATTTCTACTTGGACAGCTACCACCGAGCCGCAGC
>JBBAPY010000446.1:0-1259 GCA_040400635.1 Rhodoferax sp. | reverse complement strand
GGGCTTGTCTTTGGTACCGCCCGGATTGCCGTCGTAAATCACGCAGGTGGTGCCATTGAGCAAGCCACCGATTTGGGCGTTCCACATGACCCATCCCGTAGAGCTATACCAATGAAAACGTTCCCCCCAACTGTTGGGATGGTAGCTACAGCCGATGTCGTTGTGCAGGCTTTTGAGTGCCAAGGCAACGATCAGCGTGCCGCCATGTCCATGCACGATGGGCTTTGGCAATCCTGTTGTCCCGCTGGAATAAACAATCCACAACGGATGGTCAAAGGGTAGCCACATGGGCCGGAACGCTTCTACCGTTGCATCGTTGCGTGCAATCGTGTCGGCAAATGGCGTGCTGTTGGGCAAGCTTGCATCTGGCTTGAGATTGGGCAACACAATGAAATGCTCCACACTCGGCAAAGCGGCCCGCATATCAGCGACCACTTGCAAACGGTCATGCTCTTTTCCGCCGTAACGCACGCCGTCACAGGCAATCAACACCTTGGGTTCAATTTGCATGAATCGGTCGAGCACCGCATTGGCACCCATATCCGGCGCGCAAATGCTCCAGACACCACCTACACTCACGGTTGCCAAAAGCGCGACCGCAGCTTCAGCAATATTGGGCAAATAGGCCGCAACTCTGTCGCCTGGTTTCACACCCTGCGCTTGTAAATGCAAAGCAAGCGATGCGACTTGACGGCGTAACTCTGGCCAACTGAGTTCTTTAACTACGCCTAATTCGTTTTGGCTGATGATGGCCTTGAAGCCTGCCTGGTGCGCAGGTTCAACATGGCGAAACATCTGCGCTGCGTAATTGCTCTGCGCACCAACAAACCATTGACCACCGGGCATCGCGTTTTTCGTGAGCGCTGCTTTGTGGGGTGTGGGCGACTGCATGTCAAAGTAGTCCCAAATGCTTTGCCAAAAGTCATTGATTTCTGTCGTCGACCAACGCCAAAGCGCGTCGTAATTGTCAAATTGCAAGCCGCGTTTTTCGTGCAACCAGTCTTGGTACAAACGAATTTGGGGGGTGTAGGCGGGGGTTTTGTCTCTGTCGGTCATTGGTACAGCTTATCCACGTTTAGTTAGGCCCCAAGGCAGGGGACTAAGGTTTTCCATAATGTGTAGCCCTGGTGACAGGCTAAATGCGTGCGCGCGACCATATTCAGTGCACTTTATCCGATACCCACCCAAGGATTTCACCATGTCCCGCAAAGTCATCATCACCTGCGCCGTCACCGGCGCGATTCACACACCCAGCATGT
>JBBAPY010000445.1:0-1265 GCA_040400635.1 Rhodoferax sp. | reverse complement strand
GCACCAGTTTCAGCAATTCGCAGCCGACCCGCGCCCTGGGCAAAGTCTTGGTCGACAAGGGCCACAAAAAGGCGGTTTGGATCACCTGGAAGTACGCCGCTGGCGACGAGGCTTTTGAGGGCTTCAAAGAAGGCTACACAGCCGCAGGCGGCACGATCATCAAAGAGCTTGGCCTGCCCTTCCCGCAAGTGGAGTTTCAGGCGCTGCTGACTGAAATCGCCGCGCTCAAGCCTGACGCCGTGGCCTGCTTCTTCGCCGGTGGCGGCGCAGCCAAGTTCATTCGTGACTACGCCGCTGCGGGCCTGAAAGGCAAGATCCCGCTCTACGGTTCCGGCTTTTTGACCGAAGGCGTACTAGACGCTGCAGGCCCGGCGGCTGACGGCATCACCACCACCATGCATTACAGCGACTCGCTCGAAACACCGCGCAACCAGGCTTTCCGTACCGCTTACGCCAGCCGCTTCAAGATGCAGCCCGATGTTTATGCGGTACAGGGCTACGACACCGGTCTGCTGTTGGTGCAGGGCGCAAATGCCGTCAAGGGCGACCTGAACAACAAGGCCGCGCTGTACAAGTCCTTGGACGGTGCCGTCATCGACAGCCCGCGTGGCAAATGGAAGATGAGCCCATCGCACAACCCGATACAGGACATCTATATTCGCCAGGTCGAGAACAAGGAAAACAAGGTGATCGGCGTGGCCGCCAAGGCGCTGGCTGACAGCGGCGCTGGCTGCAAGATGGCTTGAGTGTGGCCCCCACGGTTGCTCACTGCGTGTAGCGCCCTGGGTTTTTGGGGTCAGAGCCCAAATTCGCCGAGCCTTTGGCTTGCCCCTAGGGTGCAGCGCTTTGCGCTGCAGCGAAATTGGTGTCTGACCCCAATAACCCCTGTGGCCCGGCGAAGCCGGTTCCACGGCCCCTGTTTGACTTGATACCAATCTCCCTCTCGATGGACTTTTCCCAATTCCTCATCCAGCTGCTCAACAGCGTGCAGTACGGACTGCTGCTGTTCATGCTGGCTGCGGGCTTGACGCTTATTTTTGGCATCATGGGCGTGGTGAATCTGGCGCACGGCAGTTTTTACATGCTGGGGGCTTATCTGGCCTGGTCACTGAGCGCCATGTTTGGCAGTTTGACGTTGGCTATTTTGGGCGGTGCGGTGTTGTCGGTGGTGTTTGGCCTGGCCCTTGAATGGCTGCTGTTCAGGCACTTTTACAAGCGGGACCACCTTGACCAGGTGCTGCTGACGTTTGGGCTGATTTATATTT
>JBBAPY010000444.1:0-1266 GCA_040400635.1 Rhodoferax sp. | reverse complement strand
GGGCGGGATGATGGGGCCTAGCGTGGCGCTGGCCATTACCACCGCACCGGCAAAGCCGGGCGTGTACTCGGGCTTTTTCAGCATTTCTCGGATGGTGACCAAGCCCGGCCCGGCGGCGTCGGCTATCGCGCTGCCGCTCATGCCGGAAAAAATCACACTCACCACGATGTCTACTTGCGCCAGACCGCCGCGCATACGGCCTACCAGAATGCGGCAGAAATCAAAAATGCGCTCACTCACCGTGCCCGCGTTCATGATGTTGGCGGCGAACACAAACATGGGCACCGAAAGCAGCACATAGTTGTTGTACAGGCCGTTGCATACTTGCTCGGCTACCAACCCCAAGTCCTGGCCTTTGGCCAGCAGGTAGGCGATGCCGCCGGCCAACATGCCAAAGCCTATGGGCATGCGCATCAGCATGCTGCCTAGCATCACGGCCACCAACAGGGTCAAAGGCTGGCTCATGGTATGGGCTTGCCGCCGTCGCCGCTGGCGCCATCGACTGGGCCGCGCAGCGCCTGCACGATCTGCACCAGGCTGCGCACCACCATGGCCAGCAACAAGACGATAAAGGGCAGATAGACCGCCATCAGCGGGACGCCCAGTACCGGCGTACCCTCGCGTGCCATAAAGCGCACATAGTCCCAACTGGCCGGTAGCGCGGCCAACGCCAGTCCGCCTACCAGCGCATTTCCCAGGATTTGCAAGATGCGGCGCCATCGCGCATTGGCTAAGTTCCAAACCAAGTCAAAAGCCACATGCTCGCGTTGCGGCACCATGGTGGCTGCGGCCCACAAAATGATCCAGACATACAAAATGACTGCCGCTTCGTCGCTCCAGGCCAAGGGTTTATTCAAGGCAAAGCGCGCGGTGATTTGCACTACGAAGACTACAAACAAGGCAATAAACAACAAACCGCCCAGTGCCTGAGCGGCTTTAAGCGGCCAGGTTTTCATCGCGCGGTCAAGGCCTTAGCGCACCTCATTGATGCGCTCCAAAAGACCGGCCGGCCAGGTCTTTCCATAGTCCGCGCTCTGGTAGGCCGCTTGCACGGTTTTGTGAAAGGCAGCGAGGTCGGGTGTGCTGACCTGCAAGCCCTCTTTCTTGAAAAACTCCACCAATTGGGACTCTTCTTTCAGGCGGTTTTCATTGTTGAAAGTCGCGGCCGCTTGCGCCGCTGCTTGCACTTTGCTGCGCTGTGGCGGGCTAAGCGCTTGCAGGGCTTTATTAGAAATGGCGATAAACAGCCCATCGACCAAATGGCTG
>JBBAPY010000443.1:0-1269 GCA_040400635.1 Rhodoferax sp. | reverse complement strand
GCGGTTGATCCAGGGCATCATTGGGACCGCCCAAACCGCCCTCCCCCAGCGCCATTACTTCAGCGTCGAGCGCCAGTTCCGCGACCAAGGCCTGCAATTCTTTGTGAATCTGGTACAGCGCGAACTCGCTCATTTCCACCAGCAACAGTTGCTTAGGCTGGGCTAGCAAAATCTGGCGGCACAGCTCGCTGCCGATGCTGCCGCCGGCGCCAGTAACCAGCACCGTTTTGTTGTGCGTATTGCGGTTGAGCAAAAGCGCATTGGGTTTTACCGGTTCACGGCCCAAGAGGTCGTCAATGTCCAGGTCGCGGATATCGCTGAGGCTGACTTTGCCGCTTACCAAATCGGCCATGGCCGGCAGCGTGCGCACTGCCAGGTGCAGCGGGCTGATCTGCGCCAGTATGGCGTTGCGGCGCTGGCGCGATATGGAAGGCAAAGCCATTAACACGTCTGTGATGTTGCGGCTGACCACCAAGCCCGGCAAATCGTCAGGTGAAAAAATGGGCAGGCCGTTGAGCACATGGCCGCGCAGACGATCGTCGTCATCCAGATAACCCACCACTCGAATTTCATGGGTGGCCGACAGGGCATTGGCTAGCTGGCGCCCGGCGCCGCCCGCGCCGTAGATCAAGGCTTGCGGCAAGGTGGCCCGCTTCAAGCGGCTTTGGTATTCACCACCCAACCAAATTTTGACAAATACGCGGGATGTGCCGACGAAGATTAGCATCAACATCGGTTGATTGAGGCCAATGGTGCGCGGTACGCCGTCCACCCCGATGGCGGTAAACAGCGTGGCATAGAGCAAGCCATAGATACCGATGGCACGCGCAACCGAAATCATGGTGGGCATGCCGGTGTAGCGGAAGATGGCGCGGTATAGGCCGGAAACTATGAAGATGGGGATGGCCAGTGCCACGGAAACCAATACGGGAGCCATAAGGCTACCCGTCAGAGTTCGAAATTCACCTAAGCGCAGGTAATAGGCCAACCAAACGGCCAGGATACAAAAGCTGGTGTCCACGCACAAGGCAATAATGCGCTTGGCTAGGCGTGGCAGCGACAGGATAGGTTGGGACAGAACGCTAAACTGATGGAGCATGTATATGGAGTGTTAACTCTTAATGAGAAACGCCGTCGCGGCGTACAACTTTGATGAAGGTTAGCCAAAGAATGTAGATGTCAAACCAAAAAGATCGGCGCTGCAAATAGACCAAATCCAGCTTGACCTTCTCAGGAATCGGCAACTCGTCGCGGCCATTGACTTGCGCC
>JBBAPY010000442.1:0-1274 GCA_040400635.1 Rhodoferax sp. | reverse complement strand
AGGTGCCGTCATCAAAACCGAACCAGCGCTCTTTGAAAAAGATATGGCCGCTCATCTCACCGCCCAAGGGTGAACCGATCTCGCGCATTTTGGCTTTGATCAAGGAGTGGCCCGTTTTGAACATCAACGGCACGCCACCTGCCGCGGCTATGGCCGGAGCCAAGCGCTGCGAGCACTTCACATCAAACAAAATCGTCGCGCCGGGTACCCGCGAAAGCACGTCCTGGGCAAACAACATCATTTGCCGGTCCGGGTAAATATTGCTGCCATCGCGGGTCACTATGCCCAGGCGGTCGCCGTCGCCATCAAAGGCCAGGCCCAGCTCGGCATCCCCAGCCTGCAGGGCGGCGATCAGATCGCGCAGATTTTCGGGTTTGCTCGGGTCCGGGTGGTGGTTGGGAAAATTACCATCGACCTCGCTGTACAACTCGGTCACTTCGCAGCCTATGGCGCGCAAAATACCCGGCGCGCTAGCCCCGGCGATGCCATTGCCCGAATCCACCACGATTTTGAGGGGACGCGCCAACTGGATGTCACCGACAATGCGCTCGCGGTACGTCGGCATGACGTCGGCCTGGGTACAGCCGCCACCGGCCTGCAAATCCCAGCTTTCGTCTTCCATGATGCGGCGCAGGGACTGGATTTCCTCGCCGTAAATCGCCTTACTGCCCAGGACCATTTTGAAGCCGTTGTAATCCCGCGGGTTGTGGCTCCCGGTAACCTGGATGCCGCTATTACACAAGGTGCAGGCGGCAAAGTACAGCATAGGCGTGGTGGCCGGGCCGATGTCGATGACCTGCACGCCCGCATCCTGCAAGCCCTGCATCAAAGCGCCGGCCAGCAGCGGTCCGCTCAGGCGTCCGTCGCGCCCGACGGCCACGGTGTGCTCGCCCTGGCGCATGGCCAGGGTGCCGAAAGCGCGGCCCAGAGCGCGTGCCATGTCGGCGTGTACCGTGGCAGGCACGATGCCTCGGATGTCGTAGGCTTTAAAAATGCTGGGAGAAAGTTGCATAGCGTGGCCGTGCTTAGGTTTTTATGAATGCGCAGCAGTCCGCCGCGCGCGCGTAGCAAAGCGCATTGTAGGAGGGGTACCTGCCCGCCACCCACGCAACACTTGGGGCCGCTTCTAGCCGCTAATTGCACTGCGATTACGGCACCATGGGGCACAAATGTGGTGGCAACCGATCGGTGCGGGTGAGACAGGCCACAACCAAACCACGCCCCCCGCGCTGGGGAGGCTGCGGGGGGGGGCGGGGGGGCTTCGGGGTGGGCGG
>JBBAPY010000441.1:0-1274 GCA_040400635.1 Rhodoferax sp. | reverse complement strand
TACCGGGCATCTTTGCCCGTTGGTTGCGCGGCAAGCCGTTTGTGTTCGAGGTGCGCGACCTGTGGCCAGAGTTGCCGCGTGCCATGGGGGTCATCAAAAACCCGTTGGTTTTGTGGGCCATGGGTGTGCTGGAGTGGGCCAGTTACCACTCGGCGCACCGTGTTGTTGGCTTGTCGCCTGGCATTGTGGAGGGCATTGCGCACCGGGGCGTGCCGCGTGAGCGGATCACGCTAGTGCCCAACGGCTGCGATCTGGACATTTTTGCGGATGCGACTGACCCTTGGCGGCCTGCAGCGGTGCGTCCCACGGATTTGATGGCCGTGTTTGCCGGCACGCACGGCATGGCCAACGGGCTGAATGCCGTGCTGGACGCCGCCGCAGAGTTAAAGCGCCGCGGCCGTGATGACATCAAGCTGCTGCTGATTGGCAACGGCAAGCTCAAGCCCGGTCTACAAGCACGCGCTGCACGCGAGGGATTGAAAAACGTGGTGTTTCATGACCCGGTTAACAAAACCCGCCTAGCCGGCTTGATGGCCGCCACCGATGTGGGCATGCAATGCCTAGCCAATGTGCCAGCGTTTTACTATGGCACCTCGCCTAACAAGTTTTTCGACTACATCGCCGCCGGCCTGCCCGTGCTGAACAACTACCCCGGCTGGCTGGCTGACTTGGTTACCCGGCACCAGTGTGGCTTTGCCGTGCCCCCAGACAACCCCAAAGCTTTTGCCGATGCACTGGAGCAGGCGGCAGACAACCCCCCGGCCCTCAAAGCCATGGGGCAGCGCAGTCTGGCATTGGCCCGAGCAGAATTTGATCGCGACCTTCTGTCTGATAAATGGGTGGATTGGGTCATTGGAAATCAAGCATGAAACGTGTTTTGGACCCCCTTTTGGCATTGCTGGCCTTGCTGGCCCTTTGCCTCCCGCTGCTATTTTTAACTTGGCAAATTCGCCGCAAGCTAGGCAGTCCGGTCCTGTTTAAGCAGGTCCGCCCGGGGTTGCACGGCAAGCCGTTCAAGATGGTCAAGTTCCGCACCATGGCGGACGAGCGCGGCCCCGATGGCGCTTTGCTGCCCGACGCTCAGCGCCTCACGCCCTTTGGCCGCTTTCTGCGTGCCAGCAGTCTGGACGAGTTGCCCGAGCTGTGGAATGTGCTGAAAGGTGAAATGAGCCTAGTGGGTCCCCGCCCGCTGTTGATGGAGTATTTGCCGCTGTATTCTCCTGAGCAGGCCCGCCGCCACGAGGTGCGGCCGGGCATCACGGGCTGGGCACAAA
>JBBAPY010000440.1:0-1304 GCA_040400635.1 Rhodoferax sp. | reverse complement strand
CCCTCCCCCAATCCGCCACCACATCCACAGCCAAGGCTCGTGGAGCTCCGGTCGGAGGTCACCGTGACCATCAAGCCCATCGGAAAAACTCTCGTGTACACGAAATCAAGTTACGCGGCAGAGTTCGGCCGAGACCCGTCTGCCGACAACGTGCCGGGCGAGATCATGCACATTCAGGGCGTCGCGGCGCCGTTCCTCGCCTTCAAGGTCTGGGACGGCCCGCGCGACGTCTGGGAGATCATCGAGGAGGAGAAGCTCCACGTGGTCCACACGTGCACCATCGACGGCGGCACCGTCAACTTCATGCCCGGCCAACAGGCTGACACAGCGAAGGCCCGCTCCGTCCTCCTGCGCAGCCAGTACAACGCCAAGAAGCTCCCAACGAAGGCGTCCTTGGAGGCGAAGGCCTCATTGGAGGCCATGGCCGGCGCCTGGCCGCCGCCGGGCGAACCGGCCGATCAGAGTGCCGCCGCCGCCGCCGCGAGTGTCGAGGACGAGGATAGCGACGCCGACGACGTTCGGCTCGGCGGCGGCGCACGCGGGATGGGCTTCGGCGGGCAGCCCGGCTCGGATCAGAAGAGGCCCAGGATCTCGCCGAAGGAGGGGTCCCCGGCGGAGATGCGCAAGACCGTCGCGGAGATCGAGTTGGACGACATGATCGTGAAGCACAAAGAGTTCTTCGATAAGTTGAGCGAGTACGAGACCGTCTTGACACCGACGGCTCTCCATCGCTTCGGGCAGAAGCTTGGCACGTGCAAGAAGAAGTTGTCCGCGGAGCGCAAGATGGAGAAGGTGGTCATGGCGCAGCAGCTCGTGGACGAGTGGTGCCAGATGCGGTCCCTCATCTGCGCGATCAAGGAGTACAACTTGGCCTCGCCGAAGGTTCAGTTTGCGCAGAACTTCAAGAAATGCATGGCGATGGCCAGCAAGGCGCCCTGGTTCAGCAACCTCCCGCCGCGAGTGCACAGAGCCAGCCTCTCCATCAGCGTCGTCGAGTTCTTGTCGATGGACCCGCCAGACTTCGCATCGACGGTGGGGTTCTGCGGCGTGGACGCGCTCTCGCTGTTCATCAAGGACGCCAGGCAGGCCCACGATTTGTGCGTCGAGCTCATCGAGGAGATCTTGACCATCGGCTTTGAGCAGGTCTCCAACGCGGTGGCGACGACCCCGGAGGCGCATGGGCTAACGCGTGCGCGAGCACGTCATGCAAGCGCGCGACGCACGAGCGTGACGTGTCCCCCCCCCAGGCAGGGAACCCCCCCCCCCCCCCCCCCCCCCCCCCCCCCCCCCCCCCCCCCCCCCCC
>JBBAPY010000439.1:0-1310 GCA_040400635.1 Rhodoferax sp. | reverse complement strand
CGGTCTTAGCGGATCAGCTCGGAGAGCTTGTCGGTCTTGTCTTTCCACTCTTCCGCATCAGGCAGTGGCGTTTTGCGCTTGGTGATGCTTTTCCAGGTCGGCAGCTTGGCCAGTTCGGCATTGAGGGCCGTCATGTGGCGCTGGTCGTGCGGCACATCTTCTTCGGCGTAAATCGCGTTGACCGGGCACTCGGGAATGCAGACGGCGCAATCAATGCACTCGTCGGGGTCAATGGTCAGGAAATTGGGGCCTTCCCGGAAGCAGTCCACCGGACAGACATCTACGCAATCGGTGTATTTGCACTTGATACAGGCTTCGGTAACGGTATGGGTCATGGAAAAGGTTATGGCTGTTGGGGGAGCAGGCCTGCCATTGCAAGCCGATGCATGATTTTATTGGCAATCTGCGGCCAAGCCCGGCGCAGGGGTTTCAGGCCGCGCCAACGAAGTGCGGCAGGCTTTGCACATCGCCCTGGTAAAAGCCACTGTAGTGCGCCAGCAAGCGTGCGCCGTGGGCGGCATCCTGGCCTTCGCGCAGCACCGCGCTGCTAAAGCCGCTGCGTTGCAATTGCAGCAATTGGTCTACCAGCACTTCGCCCGTAGCCCGGATGTCGCCCGTAAAGCCGCGACGGCGCAGCACATGGGCTTGGCTAAAGGCCCGGCCGTCGGTGAATTTCGGGAAATCGAGCTCGATAGAAGTGATGCCTTCCAAGGCCAGGCTATGCACCTCGGAATCATTGGAGACGCGCACATGGCTGGCATCTGTCGGGTCGGCTGCGGCAACAGCCTCTGCGCTCAGGATTTGTAAAGCAGTTTTTTCGGTGGCTAGGGACATGGTGATAACTAGGGCTTAATCGCCGCTCAGGCAGCCAGTTTGGCGGTGGCATATCGGGCGCTGTTGGCTGCTGCCTTGAAAGGGTCTATGCCCACGCGCTGCAAGGTGTCGATGAAGTTTTCACCGGCGTCGCGCTGGTCTTTGTACACCTCCAGCACCGCCTCGATGACGTCCACCACTTCCGCCGCCGCAAACGAGGGCCCCACCACTTTGCCCGCACGCGCCGGACCGCTGAGTTCGGAGCCGTCGGATCCGCCCAGCGTCACCTGGTACCACTCTTGGCCGTCCTTATCCACACCCAAAATACCGATGTGGCCGCTGTGGTGGTGGCCGCAGGAGTTGATGCAGCCGCTGATGTGCAGGTCGATCTCGCCGATGTCGTGCAGCTCGTCAAAGTCCTGGTAGCGCTCGGTGATGGCTTCGGCAATCGGCAGCGACCGCGCATTGGCCAGCGAGCAGAAATCGCCGCCTGGGCA
>JBBAPY010000438.1:0-1311 GCA_040400635.1 Rhodoferax sp. | reverse complement strand
GGGGGGGGGGGGGGGGGGGGGGGGGGGGGGGGGGGGGGGGGGGGGGGGGGATCTCACTCGCATGCCGCGAGGTACATCGGGTCGCTGCCGTAGGCCATCTGTGGTGATCTTTCCTCCACCTGTGGAGATCCCTTCGGTGTCGGAGGCACTCGATGGCTGGCTCGCAGCTGGCGGGTCGCTGTCCGAGGCCGCTCTGCACACCAGATGTGACGAGCGCTGGTGTAGGCCCGGCTTGCCCGGGATCCCAGGATTTCGCATGCTGGCTGACACGACACACTTTGGCATTGGTTTCGACACCATCGTGCACTGCATTGCTGCTGATTGCTATAGCGAAACGTGTCTCAATAGTATTTCAGTGTCTCGGGCTCTCGGGATGGCCATGTCCACGACGTGCGAATCATCCCCCCTCCTCCCCAAGGCCCAAGCCCAATCAGTTCGACGGGATGAGGGCTTTCAGGGTCGTGCACGCCATCTCACAGTCCATTAATTGATATGCGTTCTTTAGTTGTTTTACACATGCACCGGTACCGTATAATAACTTGCAGTATTGTTATAACTTCTCAGCCAGCTCCGCCTAAGCTGGAACCGAGAATAAGCGTGTCAGACAGTGATCAATCTATCTATCTATTTAGAGCTCTGGCATGCCCCTACCTGGTATTTCAATCTGGCGTGGTCAGAATGTCCGTTGAGCATGCCGGGGCAATTGCGTTAACCTAGTTCTTAGGATGACGGTTTTAGGCCTAACCCAGGGCATATGCGGAAAAACCTCTTAGCGCCTTGAGCACCCCTATTAGAAAGCCCTTTGCGCTCTGGCACACTCATGCAGTGCGGAGTTTGTTCAGGCGACTGTTTAACATTGGCGAATTTATCTCTGCACGGAACGTGCCACATGAAAACAAAGTTTGTGTGAGTTCACGAGGGAGACTTACATTGAAATTCTTTTGCAATTCGTTCTGCATTTCTGATTACTACACGCTATGCATTGGCGCAGCTGTAATGCAGCTACTGAATCATTTACTCGGCCTCTTTACACTAGGAGCGAAGCAATGGTATTGAGCCGCTATGGTAACATCACTGCCGCACCTGTCTGTGCTGAACTCTGCGCTAAACCTGTGGCCGTGTCTGCACAATGTGAACTCCACCATCTGCAGTCACGACGCCCTCCACATCCTGCGCTACGCCCTGCATCGCGTGCTCCACAGCCATGCAGGCGGCCGCGATCCGCAGAAGGACATCCTGCACATGCGGGCCGACGCGCGGTCAGTCAGTCAGTCAGTCAGTCAGTCAGTCAGTCAGTCAGTCAGTCAGTCA
>JBBAPY010000437.1:0-1315 GCA_040400635.1 Rhodoferax sp. | reverse complement strand
AGTAGGCTGTGCAAACACTGCTGCGCATACGTGCGGTTGCACACCCGGGTATCGCTTGCCCAGCCCGCCAAGGTCTGCGCCGCGTTACACACCACTGCTGCGAGGTTGTCAGCCAGCACTTTGGCATGGACATCGACCAGCAAAGCGTGCTGCGTCAAACCCGAGACACTCTCCAACTTGCAACGTGCTTTGAGCCGCTTGAACGCCTCCTCAATGCGCCAGCGCGCATGGTAGAGCTGCCCGAAGACCTCGGCAGGAAACTGCGCAGCGGGCAAATTGGTCGCCATCACCTGCACCTGTGCGTTGGCAGTCACACAGCGCACCAGGCGCACCTGTGGGGCCTCGGACGAGCACCCATAGTCGAGCACATCCTGTGCGCAGGGCGCATTGAGCCTCACAAGAGCCTGTGTCCGGCCCGAATGCGCAAAGCGCTGGGCTGCGCCACTGCGGTTATCGCAGCGCACGCAAAAGCGAATATTGCGCGCATTGAGATACGCCACCAGCCACGCCGCCGGGTAACCCCGGTCTAGCACCAATACATCGTCAGGCCCGAGCCTGTCCAAAGCCTCAAACAGCATCTGGCGCTCGCCCACCTCGCTGCCATGCACGCTGGCGTGTAGCGTCAACTCCGCACCGGGCAAATACAAGCAAAACAGACGCTGATCGGCACTCGCCAAACGCCGCTTGGTCAAGCAAGGGCGCACGCATGGCATCAGAACAGATGCGTCCGCTGCGACCAGTCGCTTGCCCTGCCAGCGCGGCACCAGCCCGAGGGAGTCGGCTAGGTCGACCGAAAACTCGTTCAAACGTGCCAAAGCCCCCCAGCTGAGCCGATCACGCGCTTTGGCAAAGCCGCGATCAGAAACGCCGCGCAGCCAATCGGCAGAGCCCGCCAGAGTGCCAAAAAAGGAATCCAACATGACCTGCTGCGAAGCGCAGCGCATCGACAAGAGCGCGCCCACTAAGCGCGGCAGCGGCAATTTGCGAGACCGCGTAAACGCCTGAGGCGACTCAAAATGCCGCGCATCGTTGGCAAACTCGGCGCTGTGAATGCGCGCAGTGAGTTGGGAGAAAAGGTTATTAAGGGTAAACCCTATATTTTGTTGCCACGGAATCTGTCATTTGGAGCAAGAAAATAAAAAAATATTTAGTTAAATCAATCGGTTGCAGGGGGATTTTAGCTTAAGTTCGGTGGATTGCCCCGGCAGCAGAGCCAGTCACTCATTTTATGGTAACGCAATTGGTGATGCACGCAAACTCGCTAGCTTAGAAGCAATATTAGGTGATCCGTATGTTGGCACGTGGTGTGGCGGAG
>JBBAPY010000435.1:0-1323 GCA_040400635.1 Rhodoferax sp. | reverse complement strand
GAAGGGGGTCCCTTTTGGACGCCGATAGGGGGTCCTTTTTGGACGCCGATTGACACCCTATCGCGGCATCAACGTCCTGACCCTATGGGTTGCCGCCATGACCAAGGGCTATGCCTCTCCGCATTGGCTGACCTTCAAGCAGGCGCTCGCGCTTGGTGGTTGCGTCCGCAAGGGCGAGAAGGGTTCGACCGTCGTCTACGCCAACAAGATCGAGGTTGACGCCGACAAGGGCGGAGAGAGCAGCGAGGACGGCAGGCGTCAGGTGGCGTTCCTTAAGCGCTATACCGTTTTCAATGCCGAGCAGATCGATGGCATCGAGGCGAAATATCCAACCCCCGCGCCGATCATCACCGCGACCAATCCCGACGAGCGGGACGAGGAGCTGGACGCGCTTTTCGCCCGCATCCCCGTTACCGTCAAGCATTTCGGATCGCAGCCCTATTATCAGCCGAGCGGCGATCATGTGGTGATGCCCGAGTTTGCCGACTTCCACACCAGCGATGACTATTATTCGACCCTAGCGCACGAACTTTGCCACGCGACAGGACATGTTGACCGACTTGCCCGCCCGTCTCTCATTTCCACAAAGCGCGAGGACTATGCCCGAGAGGAATTGGTTGCTGAGCTGGGGGCGGCGTTCGTCAGCGCGACCATCGGTATCAAGCTTCACGACCGTGAAGACCACGCCGCCTATCTGGCGAGTTGGCTACAGGCCCTGCGCAATGACAAGCGGTGCATCTTCACCGCCGCCCGCCTAGCCCAAGATGCGTCCGACTGGCTCTTGAGCCGCATGGCCGTTGAGACGGCTCCCGAACTGGACGAGGCGGCATGAGCGCCCCCCACGGTCCCGGCCCCGACGAGGGCCGGGGCGTGGCGGCGCGACTGGTCTATGAGGACTCTCGCCGCGCCGCCGCGTCGAGCTCGGCCACGGCCTGCGCCGCGGCCTCGCAGTCGCTGCCGGTTTCTTGGCCCCGCTCGCAGCGTGTGACGACCAGTCTCGCCTCTTCCGCGTGGAAGCGGAAAAAGCCCGCATCCCGTGGTTTAATCAGCCCGCATCCGGATAAAACAATTGTCGCGGCAACGGCGATGACCGCCCGCTGCTTGCCGTCCCCCATTATGTCTATCCTCTCCATATTCCGGCCCAACGCCACTTCCCTCCGTTGCGACGCCATGCGTGAAATCCGCTGCGGTGAAGCCATCCAACCCACTTGATGAGAACGATCGCGCTGGCTGGCGAGATCAGGCTAAAGGCACGAGCGAAGCGTGTGATGCGGACAAGCATCGAAGCCGCCATGAGCCAAAGGCCGGCAGGAAACGCGGGCA
>JBBAPY010000434.1:0-1323 GCA_040400635.1 Rhodoferax sp. | reverse complement strand
GGGGGGGGGGGGGGGGGGGGGGGGGGGGGGGGGGGGGGGGGGGGGGGGGGCAAGTCAAGAGTGCGATGCGCATAGGGCCTGGTTGAGGTTGCTGCGTTGTCGTCGTGGTGGCGAGTCAACGCCGTTTTACCATGGCACAAGGGGGATGGTGGTACAGTGGTACAGTCACATGGTGAGGTGCACGGCCGGGGAAACTAGCAGTACTAAGGAGGGGCCTTGATCACCGGCGACCTCAGCACTTCTCTGCCAAGGCTCGGCAAGCGACGGGGCACTTGCCGTGCAATGTGGGTCAGCGCCCGTGGCAGAATATAAAACCGCACAATAGCGGCGTGATGCCAGCGACACGGGTGCTGATGGCGGGTTGCCTGCATGGCCATCCCCCGAGATAACCTGGTCGCAATCAAGACTACAATCACTGAAAAACTCCCACACAAGCCCACGCGAGGTGCGCCGGCCTGGCAGTGAGGGAAGGCATACTCATTTGATCACTAGGACTACAGTCTGTAGCTATATGAGGTTTTACTTCGGCGAGTGCGAAACGTGTCTTCGACGAGTGCGAAACGCGTAGTTGCGCAAGCAATCGGGGCGATTTCGCACATCAATCAACCGATTGACCACTATGATGTTCTGGTTGAGGCCGACCTCAGTTTAAATAGTGGTCAATCGGTTTATGACCCCCCAATCAAAAAATGTGGTAGCGCGCGGATAAGTGAAAAAGTTTGGGTTGGGCACCAATGTCAGCCATTTGGCCTGTCAGTTAGGCAAAACTGCTGAGCATTGCGACCACCCGTTTCCGGCGCGGCACGCGCCCTGCTTGAGGCCGCTCGTGCGCGCCGTGCTGCCGGTCCTGAGGCCGCTAACCCAGGTGCTCCTCCTCCAAGCGGACACCAGCAGCGGGGGCTCTGTATGTATAAAACCGCTTAGTAGCTTAACTGCCGCTGGAGCATAACCAGGAACCAGCACCGCAGATGCTGCGCCCGAATGCGGCTATGTTGCGTCCATGTTCAATATGCCGGTATCTATGTACCCACTGTGCAGTAAATCCTGGCTCTCGACTTTTTTTAAGAGTAGCTTATGGCCAATTTCAATCTTCAAAAGAGCTGATCCACTGAATGATCCTATGGCCCAATCTTCTTTCCCCCCTTCTCCTCTCTTTTTTCCTTCTTTTTCCCTTCTTTTTTCTCTCTTTTTTTCTTCTTTTTTCTTTTCTTTCTTTTCCCTTTTTTTTTCTTCTTTCTTTTCTCATGCCGTGACATCGAAAAACTGCCGGAAAAGGCACTCTTTCGGTGTCACGTACACTTGGTTACACCATGGTTACACCGT
>JBBAPY010000433.1:0-1328 GCA_040400635.1 Rhodoferax sp. | reverse complement strand
CCACGCACGCGGTCACCACGCCTAAGGGCTTCAAGGAGGCTTACGCCAAGTACGTGGAAGCGGGTTGGGCTGCATTGGCGGGCGACCCTGAGTTTGGCGGCCAGGGCTTGCCGCTGGTGGTCAACCAGATGTTCTACGAAATGCTCAACAGCGCCAACCAGGCCTGGACCATGTACCCCGGCCTGACCCACGGCGCGCACGCCGCCTTGCATTCGCATGGCACCGATGCGCAAAAGCAAACCTACCTGCACAAAATGACCAGCGGCGAGTGGACCGGCACCATGTGCCTGACCGAGCCGCATTGCGGCACCGACCTGGGGCTCATGCGCACCAAAGCCGAAGCCCTGCCGGACGGCACCTATAAGCTCACCGGCAACAAGATTTTCATCAGCGCCGGCGAGCACGACATGGCCGACAACATCATCCACCTGGTGCTCGCGCGCTTGAGCGATGCGCCCGCTGGCATCAAGGGTGTGAGCCTGTTCATCGTGCCCAAGTTCCACGTCAAAGCGGATGGTTCTGTGGGCGAGCGCAACGGCATTTACTGTGGCGGGCTGGAGCACAAGATGGGCATCCACGGCAACGCCACTGCGCAGATCGTGCTCGACGGCGCCATTGGCACCCTGGTGGGCCAGCCCAACAAGGGCATGCAAGGCATGTTCGTGATGATGAACGCTGCGCGCCTGGGCGTGGGCAACCAGTCGCTGGGCCTGACCGAGGCGGCCTACCAGAACGCCCTGGCCTACGCCAAAGACCGCATCCAGATGCGCTCGCTTTCTGGCACCAAGGCCAAGGACAAAGCAGCCGATCCCATCATCGTGCACCCCGACGTGCGCAAGATGCTGCTGACCGCCAAAGCCTATGCTGAAGGAGGCCGTGCGCTCAGTACCTATGGCTCCATGCTGCTGGAAAAAGAACTCAACCATCCGGACGAAAAGGTGCGCAAGGACTCCGGCGAAATGCTGGCGCTGCTCACACCCATCGTGAAAGCCTTCATCACCGACAACGCCTGGACCGCGACCTCCGGCTGTATGCAGGTGTTCGGTGGACACGGCTACATCAAGGAATGGGGCATGGAGCAGTTTGTGCGCGACGCGCGCATCAACATGATCTATGAGGGCACCAACACCATCCAGTCGCTCGACTTGCTGGGACGCAAGGTGCTGTCCAACAACGGCGCTACGCTGCGCAAGTTTGGCAAGATGATTGCCGCGCTGGTGGAAGAAGAGGGTGTCAACGAGAAGATGGCCGAGTTCATCACGCCGATTGCCATCCTGGGTGATCAGATGACCAAGTTCACTACCGAGATTGGTTTCAAGGGTTTCCAG
>JBBAPY010000432.1:0-1334 GCA_040400635.1 Rhodoferax sp. | reverse complement strand
GCCGATGATGGGCAGCAGCAGGGCACTGCCCACCACCGCCACCGAGCCGACCTTCAGCTCGGTCATGCCCAAGCGGGCCGCAGTGGAGCCGATGCGCAGGTCGCACATCAGGGCCAGTTGCAGACCCGCGCCAGCGGCCACGCCATTGATGCGGGCAACCAGTGGTTTGCTCATGGCGCGTATTTTGCGATAGAGCGTCATGTAGTCATCGATGCGGCGCGCCGAAGATGCGGCGTCCATGGCAGCGCTCTCGTACTGGTCCTGGCCAGCGCAAAAGGCGCTACCGCTGCCTGTGAAGACGATCACTCGTACCGAGTCATCCTTCTCGAGAGAGTCAAGCGCAGTGATCAGGCGCTGGCGTTGCGCGCGATCAAAAGCGTTCATGACTTGCGGACGATTGAAGGTAACCGTGGTGATAGCACCGTGCTGCTCAATGCGCAACTCGTCGCTGGAAATGTTGGTGTTAATAATGTTGGTTCTTTCAGTCGCGGCGGATGTTGGCTGTATCGATGGCTTGGCTCCACTTGGCTACCTCGGCCGCCAGCCGGCTCGCTGACTCGGCCGGTGATGCGATGATGACCTGGACACCCAGCTGGTTCAACTGCTTACGCGTGTCGGGGTCCTTCAGGCCTTCGGCCAGTGCCTGGTTAAGGCGGGTCACCACGGCGTCGGGCGTGCCCTTGGGCGCCAGAATGGCATAGATCGAGGCGGCCTCGTAGGCGAGCCCCTGTTCGGCCAGCGTGGGGACATCGGGCAGCACGGCGAGCCGGTTGTTACTGGCCACGCCCAGCGCCACGGCGCGGCCGCCCTGCACATTGGAGAGCGCTGTCGGTGGTGTGGTGAACATCAACTGGATCTGGCCCGACATGAGGTCGACCATGGCTGGGCTGGAGCCGCGGTAGGGGATATGCAGCAACTCAATGCCGGCGCGAGACTTGAAGGATTCAGTCACCACATGCTCAGTCGAGCCGTTGCCGGTGGAGCCGTAAGACAGTTTAGTCGGTGCAGACTTGGCCATTTTGATCAACTGCTCCAAGTTGCCGATGCCGACAGCCCGGTTGGCGAGCAACACCAAGGGCAATTCTGCCACCGTTGCCACGGCCCTGAAGTCCGGCACAAGGTCGTAGCCGGCAGCAGCCGAGCCCATCAGCTTGACGGTCATCGCATAGGAACTGGTCGGCGCCATCAGTAAGGTGTAGCCATCTGGCACTGCGCGCTTGACTTGCTGCGCGGCAAGATTGCCGGAAAAGCCGGTGCGGTTGTCCACGACAACCGCGGTCTTAAGCTGTGCGGTCAGGATTGTGGCCATGATGCTACCGACCACATCGACACCG
>JBBAPY010000431.1:0-1335 GCA_040400635.1 Rhodoferax sp. | reverse complement strand
CCAGGTAAGCCTTCACAGCGTCTGCACGCTTGACCGATAGGCTCTGGTTGTATCCATCCGTACCCACGGAGTCGGTATGGCCAACAGCGATGATGACTTCCAGGCTGACGCCTTGCAACTTGCCAACCAGATCATCGAGCTTGGCTTTGCCTTCGGGCTTGAGCACCGACTTGTCAAAGTCAAAGAATGCGTCGGCAGCATAGGTTACCTTGCTAGCGGCTGGAGCTGGAGCTGGAGCTGGAGCCGGAGCTGTGGCAGCTGCTGGCGCAGGTGCTGGTGCCTTCGCTGGGGCTGGGGCGGGGGCTGGAGCAGGTGCCGGGGCGGGGGCTGGAGCAGGTGCCGGGGCTGGTGCAGGAGCAGCGGGAACAATTGCGCCATCGCAGCCGGCAGCGGCAGTGGCAGGAGTCCAAGCAGAATCACGCCAGCATTGACCGGTGCTGTTCTTCCATACCTCTCCGCTGGTGCTGCGCCAATTGTGGATTTCTTGGGCGCCGGCCAAGCTTGTTAGGGCGAATGCACCAAGGGCAATGGCTATTTTGTTCAAATTGGTTATCACAATATTTTCCTTTTCGGGATCAAAGCAGCGTTGCTGCGGGCCTATAAAACTTACGCCTCGGGCTCGGTGCACCAAAACAGCGTGACAGGGATTGTGCCACAGCATAATGGCATCCCCAAGGGTAAGGCCAGGCGAACCAATAATATTTTTACCGTTCTTATCCAAATTGTTAACGATATGCCCGTCCCAGCCTTGGGCCGGGACGCCGGGCCGTAGAATGGATGGTTAGCCCCAAGACTCCGTTAGCCTCACCAAACCATGACCCAGTTCGCCAAAGAAACCCTCCCCATCAGCCTAGAGGAGGAAATGCGGCGCAGTTACCTCGACTACGCCATGAGCGTCATTGTCGGGCGCGCCCTGCCCGACGCCCGCGACGGCCTGAAGCCGGTGCACCGCCGGGTGCTGTTTGCGATGCACGAGCTCAACAACGACTGGAACCGCGCCTATAAAAAGTCCGCCCGTATCGTTGGCGACGTCATTGGTAAGTACCACCCCCATGGCGACCAGTCGGTTTATGACACGATCGTGCGCATGGCGCAGGACTTTTCCATGCGTCACATGCTGGTCGATGGCCAGGGCAATTTTGGCTCGGTGGACGGCGACAACGCCGCCGCCATGCGCTACACCGAGATCCGTCTGGCCAAGATCGCCCACGAGTTGCTGGCCGATTTGGACAAAGAAACCGTCGATTTCGGCCCCAATTACGACGGCTCGGAGAAAGAACCGCTGGTTTTACCCACCCGAATTCCGAATTTGCTGGTCAACGGCTCGGGCGGTAT
>JBBAPY010000430.1:0-1337 GCA_040400635.1 Rhodoferax sp. | reverse complement strand
TAACTATCTATCTGCAAACGTTGTAAATTTGTTAACCTCCGCAATCCCCGGAAATATCACTCCAAAGAATAGCAAATCGCTGCATCCGCCGGATCTCCGGCTATGCTCGCGTCAATTTCAACCCTAAACCCTAGCTACCCTTCAGCCGATACACCTGCGGATCGCAAAGCAGAAGTGTCACCGGCCATGCGCGCAAACGAGGCATGCATGGCGCTGTTCCAGGTCGTATGCGCCAGATGACGTAAACCCTATACCCTAGAATGCTGTACGCCAAAGCGCGATTGCCCCTTGCAGCTGTACTGCAGCCACATGCATTATACCGTTAAGCCGCAAAACCCTAAGCCCTAAATCCCCACCCCCGCTGTGAGGTCCTGCAGCTGAAAATTTGCCCGGTTTCAGAGTAGGGTTCCGGCTAGGGTTCGGCAAGCGCCAGGCCGCGCTCTCGCGCACCTCTCTCACACAGCGATAGCTGCCTGCATCGCACTGCTGTGAATGCGGGCAACACACGGACGGAGACGTCCCACACTGCGACGCCCTCGCAACGATGCCAACGTGATTTACGATTTAGCGCCTGAGCTGGAGGCCTGTGCACCCGAGGAGCATCACGTCATCAGCTCTCGGGCGCAGCAACGCACGTGATGCGCCGACCACCCAAAACCCGCTAAACCCTGACACTGGAAGCTAGCCGATAGACGCAGCGCTGCGGGTGACGCAGGGCTTTTTGAAGTGCCCGTCTACCCGTCATTTTGATCGGCTTTCCAATCAATTCTAACAATCGCTTGATCGGCTCTCCGATCACTTCAAACAGCCCTGGGGCGACGCATGCTTCGCAACTGAGCGTTGACCGCGGTCCGACCTCACACTTGGGGGCCACAGCTTACAAATGACCTCACACTTGGGGTTTGGGGTTGAGGGCTTAGGGCCTAGGGCTCACCTCTGGTTCCTGCAGAGGAGCCTTGGGAGCCGGAGGCTGGGTGGACGCCCGCGTTGACAGTAGGGACAGCTTCAAGCCGAAGTCGTCGACGGCCGCGTCGGAGTACTCGTGGCGCTCCAGCGGCAGCAGGCGCGTGCCGGCGGCGCCGTCCTCCACCATCTCCAGCTGCGAGGGCGAGCTGCCCTTCAGCTTCAGCACCGCGTCCTGTATCCACGCCTGCACCAGCGGACCACCAGTGAAACACGGCACAGCAAAGCACAGCACGCCACAGCAAAGCACAGCACGGCACAGCACAGCAGAGCACAGCGCAGCACAGCACAGCACAGCACAGCACAGCACAGCACAGCGCAGCACAGCGCAGCGCAGCGCAGCGCAGCGCAGCGCAGCGCAGCGCAGCGCAGCG
>JBBAPY010000429.1:0-1353 GCA_040400635.1 Rhodoferax sp. | reverse complement strand
CGCCAGCGTGCTGTGCCGAAAGCGAAACGACTCGTTGCCGGTCTCCACGATGTGGCAGTGGTGCGTCAGCCGGTCCAGCAGTGCCGTGGTCATCTTCGCATCGCCAAACACGCTGGCCCACTCCCCGAACGTCAGGTTGGTGGTGATCATGACGCTGGCGTGCTCGTAGAGCTTGGACAACAGATGAAACAGCAGCGCTCCACCGGCTTGACTGAAGGGCAGATATCCCAGCTCGTCCAGAATCACCAAGTCCATGCGCATGAGTGCAAACGCCAACTTGCCGGCTTTGCCCGCAGCTTTCTCCTGCTCCAGCATATTCACAAGATCGACCGTTGAATAGAAGCGCACGCGCTTGCTTTGCTGCGTAATTCCGGCCACGCCCAGGGCAGTTGCTAGATGCGTCTTGCCGGTGCCAGTGCCACCGATGAAGACGACGTTGTGCGCCGCCTGCGTAAATGACATGGTCGCCAGTTCTTTGATTAGGCCCTGATCCACCTTCGAATGGTCGAAGTCGAACCCAGCCAGGTCACGGTGCACCGGGAACTTTGCGCTGTGCAATTGGTAGCGAATGGAGCGCATGGCTCGATCGGTATGTTCCATATCCAGCAGGTGTTCAACCAACCAACTTGCGGTTTGCAGCCCAACGGTATTGCCTTGGGCAACCAGGTCTTCCCAGGCACTGGACATGCCGTAAAGACGCAAGTCCTTGAGCTCTGTGGCAACTTCACGCATGGTCCACCTCCGTGCGCAAGCTGTCATAGCGACCTGCATCGGCAATCGGCTCCTCACTCACTTCCAGGTGCGTTTGCACGGACTGTGGTGGCGCCACTGAGTTCAGTCGGTTGAGAACGTTCTCAATGTGTTCGGCACTCGGGTTGCCAGATTCCAGCACCAGGCCCACCGCCACCAATACCGGCTCCAGTCCGGATCTGGGAACGGCCGCCAATACCTTGGCCATCACCCGGTCGCCGCCATCGTGCTTGAGCAACAAGGCGCGCAGGCGCATGAGTGGCTCAGGCATGTCCGCAAATGGCGCTCCATTGCGTAGCGCCCCTGGCTTGCGTTCAATGAGCGGGATGTAGTGCTGCCAGTCGTAGCGCGTTTGCTTGCGCTCGAAGCAGCGGATATGGCTGGCCACCACGGCATCGTGCGCGACGAAGTCGAGGTGCTCCGGGTACACCCGCACACTGACTATCTGCCCCACCAGTTCACACGGTACAGAGTATCGGCAGCGGTCATAAATCACCAGACAGGTGCTGCTGACTTTACCCAGCGTTTCGACATAGCCATCAAACGGAGCCACCATGGGCATGAGGCTGGACTGCTCATGTTCGAGCATCTCGGCGATGGTGT
>JBBAPY010000428.1:0-1354 GCA_040400635.1 Rhodoferax sp. | reverse complement strand
TGGCCGTGCCGCAGGCGGCAATAGCCTGGACAACACCATCCGCTATTGCCAGTTCGTGCCAACCGATTGGGTCCTGTGCGACATCCATATTCAGGCCATCCATGGCGGCTTTGCCCACGGCTCGATGTCGATGTTTGCTCAGAGCGGGGAACTACTGGCCACAGCGAGCCAATCGCTGATCCTACGCCTTCACGACACGCCCCAATGATCAAGGGCGCGGCGCCGCCCCCAGAGCCGCTGCGCTCGATCCAGTCCCTGCGCGCAATTGCGGCCCTGTCTGTACTGCTGTTTCACATCAGCCAGTGGATGCCGATCCCGGCGGGCATGACCGGCACGCCTTCTATCGGGTCGGCGGGGGTTGACCTCTTTTTTGTCATTAGCGGTGTGGTTCTTTGGCTATCGGTCAATCAACGTGACCAGAGCGCCAAGCAGTTCCTTCTGGGCCGCGCCTTGCGCGTGGTTCCCGCCTATTGGATCGCCACACTGGTGGTCGCTTCATTGGTTCTAATCGATGCCAAGAACCTGACGGCGGCGCACTTTTCACCGCTACACCTTCTGCTCTCGCTGTTTTTGATCCCGCACCTCAATCCGGCGGGCGAGCCCTTCCCCATCCTGCCCGTGGGCTGGAGCCTGACCTATGAGGCCCTGTTCTATCTGGTCATGGCGGTCAGCCTTTGGCGCAAGCCCTCTAACCCGCTAATCTTTGTGACCATGGGCCTGATCGGCTGTTGGATGTTTGGCTTCATCAGCAGCAAGGCAGCCTTTTTGATCGCTAATCCCATGCTGACCGAGTTCATCCTTGGCCTGTTTATTGGCCAAGCCCTGCTTAGCCGCGCCATCCCCGGCCCTCGCCTTTCAGCCGCCCTGTTGGTCTTGGGCGTGGCACTGTTGGCCGCCCAACATGCGGCCGTCACCGATTTTGGCTTTTGGCGGGCTCTGGTCTGGGGCGGGCCATCAGCCCTGATCGTTGCCGGCGTAGCGGGACTGGAATCCTCAGGGCGCTGGCCGCGTCTGGCCCTCCTCGAAGGCCTAGGCGAGATATCCTACAGCCTCTATCTGGTCCATTGGCCCGTGACTTGGCTTTTGGGCCGCCATTGGCCGACGGATCACGGCCTGGGCTATGGCGCAGCCGTAATCGCGATTGCCATCCCCATCGCTTGGCTGTTCTGGCGCTTGGTCGAACAGCCATCCCTCAAGGCGCTTCGACGCAGGTTTGAACTGGAACCCAGCGGTTCGAAGCCTATAGTGGGTTCATAAGATCATCCTAGGGAGAAAATAGATGGGACGGCTTGCCGCTAAACGCACAATCATCACCGGAGCAGGCTCAGGCATTGGCCGCGCCACCTCCAAGGCC
>JBBAPY010000427.1:0-1358 GCA_040400635.1 Rhodoferax sp. | reverse complement strand
GGCTTCGTCCAGCACCAGCATTTGCACCTGGCCCAAGTCCAGCATGCCTTGTTGCTGCAAATCGAGCAGGCGTCCGGGCGTGGCCACCAGCAAGTCCACGCCTTTTTTGAGCTTGGAGATTTGCGGGTTCATGCCCACGCCGCCAAAAATCACGGTGCTGGTCAGCTCCAGGTATTTGCCGTAGGTGCGGATGGATTCTTCCACCTGGGCCGCGAGTTCGCGGGTAGGGGTCAGCACCAGGGCGCGGATGCCGATACCGCCAAATTTGTTCTTGGCCGCCGGGGTGGTGGACAGGCGCTGCAACATGGGCAGGGTAAATGCGGCGGTTTTGCCGGTGCCGGTCTGGGCGCCACCGAGCAGGTCGTGACCGGCCAGCACCAGGGGAATGGCCTGCGCCTGAATGGCGGTCGGGGTTTCGTAACCCTGCTCGAGCACGGCTTTCAGGATGGCAGGTGCCAGGTTCAATTCTTCGAAGTTCATGAGTGTTTTCGCCCTACCAGGGCGCTGGGATACCGGCCGTTCCGGGTGTCTATAACAACCGGTCAGTCAAAGGCAGATGGATTCAAAGGATGGGGCGCAATGTGTCGTTGGCCCCCCAGCAAGGTGCTGGCATTGCGGGCAACTGAAGCGCCGCAATGGGTGGATTGTCGCACGTTCACTCCGGCTGCCCCGGCATTGCGTTACAAAGTGTGAATGCGCTGCGCGCAGGCTGGCCTTTGGCAAATCCCACCATCTGAATGAAAACACGGGCAAATTCGGGTTCCGCCGCCTTGGCCTGGAAGACGGTCCGGGGCACTTCAAACCCGAATAATCTGCCCCCGATCCGTCGGCCTGGGTGGCGCAGTCGATAATGTTCTTTTTACGTTTCACCCAATAAAGTAGTTCCGCAATGGCCCAATACGTTTTTTCCATGAACCGCGTCGGCAAGATCGTGCCGCCCAAGCGCCACATCCTGAAAGACATCTCCCTCTCGTTTTTCCCCGGTGCCAAGATCGGCGTGCTGGGTACCAACGGCTCCGGCAAGTCCACCTTGCTCAAGATCATGGCCGGTCTGGACAAGGAAATTGAAGGCGAAGCTACCCCCATGGCGGGCCTGAACATCGGCTACCTGCCCCAGGAACCCAAGCTCGACCCCGACCAAACCGTGCGCGAAAGCGTGGAAGCCGGCATGGGCCGGGTGTTCACCGCCAAAGCCCGCCTGGAAGAGGTCTACACCGCCTATGGCGAGGAAGACGCCGACTTTGACGCCCTGGCCGCCGAGCAGGCCGAGCTGGAAGCCATCATTGCCACCGCCGGTACCGACTCGATGGCGAATGTGGCACACTGGATTTGTCCACCTTCGAGCCGTGCCATCCGAC
>JBBAPY010000426.1:0-1371 GCA_040400635.1 Rhodoferax sp. | reverse complement strand
AATTGATTTCACCAGCCCGATCACGCGATTCCGGCAACACAATACTCGCCAAGGAGTTCAGGGGTGGCGTGCTGGTGATGACTGGTGCCAACAGTGCAGTGGGCTTGCGCTCGATGCCGGTGCGTTATTTGTTCCTCGACGAGGTCGACGGGTATCCGCTGGATGTGGAAGGCGAAGGTGATGCGATTTCGCTGGCCGAAGCCCGCACGCGCACCTTCACCCGGCGCAAGATTTTCATTGTGTCGACCCCGACCATCTCTGGGGTCTCGGCCATTGAGCGTGAATATGAGGCATCCGATCAGCGGCGCTACTTTGTGCCCTGTCCACACTGCGACCACCGCCAGTGGCTGCGCTTTGAGAACCTGCGCTGGGAAAAAGCCAAACCAGAAACCGCCGCATATGTGTGCGAGTCCTGTGAACAAACCATTGCAGAGCACCACAAGACACGCATGCTTGAACTCGGCCAATGGCGCAGCATGATCGCGCAAGAGTCTGCAAAGAGCAGCAAAGGTCGCAAAAAGACAGCCGGGTTTCACCTCTCCAGTTTGTACAGCCCGGTCGGCTGGCGCAGTTGGCGCGATGTGGCTGCCGCCTGGGAGAGCGCGGTCAGCAAGGAATCCGGTTCCGCTGCTGCCATCAAGACCTTCAAGAACACCGAACTGGGCGAGACCTGGCTCGAAGAAGGCGAAGCACCGGACTGGCAGCGACTGATTGAGCGCCGCGAAGATTACCGAATCGGCAGCGTTGCCCTGGGTGGCTTGCTGCTGGTGGCGGGTGCCGACGTACAGAAAGACCGGATCGAGGTGTCGATCTGGGCATTCGGTCGCGGCAAGGAGTCCTGGCTGGTGGAGCACCGCGTGCTGATGGGAGATACCGCGCGCGATGCCGTCTGGAAACGTGTGTCAGAGTTGCTGGCCGAGCGCTGGACTCATGCCAGTGGTGTGTTGATGCCTTTGACCAGGCTGGCGCTGGACACCGGCTTTGCCACCCAGGAGACCTATGCGTTCGCGCGCAGTTGTCACGACCCGCGACTCATGCCCGTCAAAGGGGTGCGCAGCGGCGCGATGGGTGGCGCGGCCTTGATTGGTACGCCCACTGCGGTGGATGTGACCCAGGGCGGCAAAAAGCTGCGCCGAGGCATCAAGCTGTATTCGGTGGCGGTGGGCATGGCCAAGATGGAGCTTTACAACAACCTGCGCAAAGCCGCTGATGTGGGCTCTGACGGGAGCACACCACTTTACCCGGCTGGATTTGTGCATCTGCCCAAGGTGGACGCGGAATATGTGCAGCAGTTGTGCGCCGAGAGTTTGATCACCCGCCACGACCGCAACGGCTTCGCCCACCGCGAGTGGCAAAAGATGCGCGAACGCA
>JBBAPY010000425.1:0-1383 GCA_040400635.1 Rhodoferax sp. | reverse complement strand
GGGGGGGGGGGGGGGGGGGGGGGGGGGGGGGGGGGGGGGGGGGGGGGGGTAGCCTTGCTACTGAGGTAGGGCACCTGCATCTACAGTGATATCGTCGCTCCCTGCTGTGCTGCTGGCGAGTCCTTGGGTGATGTTCTTCAAACGATCTGCCCCTCGTGCAAGCAGCTTCTGACGCCGCGCCTCTGCTGTTGCAGCTCGCTGTCTAACGGGGTCGACCTGTGAATCCATTCTCTATGTCGGGTGGCGACAACACCGTATCGAAACAGAGGTATCTATTTGTTGGATCCTAGCGCCTCGATTTACTTTTTTTGGCCTGCAACATTGGCTTTGTGTAATCCGTTGATCGACAGATTTGGTTGTAATACGTTGATCGACCGCCCCGTCGGGCGGCTCAGCTCATTCGGCAACGTGAGCGGCGATTGCCGTTTTTCCGATTAGTCACTGAGGGGGGACAGCGCATGCAAAAACCGCCTGGGAGTTCTCCATCGTGCACTCGTGCATCTCGACAAGTTCTCAATCATCTCTATCAGCATCCAGACGGTTTTGCGTTCGTCTGCTCGGCATCAAGCTCCTGCCCGGCCTTGCATCCGCCCTACTCTTTGGATCCGCAGGTTTGCGCGAAACTCGGCAGCGGCACGGGCCAGGTTCCGCAGCGAACGCAGCACGGCGGGCTGCCATCGGCAGTTGCCCAGGAACCGGGCGCGTGGCGGACCATGGCGTCTAAGAACGCGGGTGGCGGAGACGAAACTCTTGGCCCGAATCACCCCAAATACAGGAAGGCGAGTGCTGCCGTCCCTTGGGCGTCGTGCTGACGCGGATCCGCACTGATGCCCAACTGCACCTTCGCCGAGGTCCTCAGCTGGCACCCCCCCTGCTTCGATGAATTTTGGTCCCTGTGCACACGCAGATCCGCGATCTGAACAGCGGCACGTTCGGATTCGTCGAGCTCGCGCTGGACAAGACGACGGGGCAGCAAGTGGCCATCAAATTCATCGAGCGGGGAGATAAGGTATGCTTGTGAGACATTGATCTGTTGCCCCCCCCCCGCGCGAGCACATGTCTGGCCCACGTTGAGCTGCCTCGGTGCACACCTGAGACGGAGTGCCTCACGGCGCCGCAGGTCACGAAGTATGTGGAGAGGGAGATCCAGAACCACCGGTGCCTCATGCACCCGCACATCGTGCAGTTCAAGGAGGTGCGCCCTGTGACGGCTTGCCACCCGAGTCCTCACGTGGTGGTCGCCACCTGTGTACGTCCCCTCGACGTGTTTCCGTTCGCTTTGAAGGGTAATGAACATGAAGGTGTCGTCCTCGCCGTTTCGCAGGCTTTCCTGACGCCGCGGTACTTGGCCATCGCCATGGAGTTTGCGAGCGGGGGCGACAT
>JBBAPY010000424.1:0-1384 GCA_040400635.1 Rhodoferax sp. | reverse complement strand
GGGAGTTACCCCGCCCTAATACTTCAGCGTGGGAAACACCCTTCTTGTTGTTCTTAGCCGAGCGAGACCTCTAGGCATTCAATCTGACGGACGACATCGAGCCATGCACTGATGGCGATCCATAAAAGGGAGCAAGGTAGTGAAAAGGTCGGGGCTGAGGACCTTGAGTACAATGGACGCGTCCTCCGGCCAGCCGGGCATGATACTGGCTGAACTCAACATCTACCACCCGGAGGGCATGTTTGCTTGCTTCCGGGGGGTAGGTAGCACCGACGTTGCTAATGTGGGGGGCCGAAACAAAACTCATAGAGGATGGCTGGCCGCCGCCATCATGACTTCCTTAGGGTTGAATGGAGTATATGAAAACAGCACAGGCCGGAAGCAGCTTGTGGGTGCGCTTCGTGCAAGCATCCACTGGGGGATGACGAATCCCGAGCCGCTTTGACTGTCGGAGCGCTGAGAATACCCAGAACTTCGGTCTCCGACAAGAAATGACAGAGGAACTTGCCTAAGATAGTGGAGCCCTTCGCTGGATCCAATGGCGGAGACCAGAGAGGTAGACACTTGAACCAAAGGACCACGATAGTGGAGCGAGCGAGGTAGTCATGGTGAGAAAGGAGAAGGTCACAGCCTAAACCGCGGCTGGTCAGGAAAGCCGCCCAGTGAGTAATATACCGTGTCATGAGAGATAGTTAGTTGACATGTCCTCCAGCCGAGTGGCCTCCAATTCTTCAAGGGTGAACGGGACGGGTTAGCCGGAAGTAGATTTGCGACAGATAGCTTGATACGCCTGTGTCGATGCCTCACGCATCACCTCGCGGAGGGACCGTGGTGGGGCTGAGGGATCCATGGGCGGTCCGAGGAGCTGGAAGACCGGGGGGGGGGGGGGGGGGGGGGGGGGGGGGGGGGGGGGGGGGGGGAGATGTAGGGATGCTGGATGACATGCAAGAAAGATAATCGTCATCAGAATCGGGGCCTGAAGTGGGAGCTGCAGTGTGGGTAGGAGCCTGAGTAGGAACCGGTGCCGGTACGGTCATGGGTGAAGGGTTGAAAGTAGGAACATGAGGTGGGGGGTAGGACTGGATGGCCGCATCCGGTCGATCCCTGGGGTCAGTAACGTGCGCCTGCAAGATAGATCGCGAAGAGGCCCCGCCCAAGGCAGCTGTCGTCGGTACCACGCGTGGGGGCCAAGTGGAAGGCGGTAGATGCGTGGGGGGATTAAAAGGCGGAGAGCGAGCAGGTTGATCTACGGCAGTCCCAGGTAGCTGTACGGTAGGAGGAACGGTAGGGGTACGCATGAACTCAGCCGGGAGACGAGGGGAGAAACTGTGCAAAGTGGTCGTAGGAGCGGGAACCATAGGGCATCCGTACCCCCTAAGAGCCA
>JBBAPY010000423.1:0-1384 GCA_040400635.1 Rhodoferax sp. | reverse complement strand
TCGATCCGACCCAAATACGGTCATGGCAGGGCTGTACCGTCTAGCGTCAGTAAGACCGGGGTGTGATCGCTGGGTCTTTCGTTTTTTCGGGGTGTTTTATCAATAGCGCAGGCGGTAGCGCGTTCACGCAAGCTTTGGCTGATCAAGATATGGTCAATCCGCATGCCCCGGTTGCGTCTAAAGGCCATGTCGCGGTAGTCCCACCAGCTATAGCTTTTGGGCGGCTGCGGGAACAGGCGCAGGCTGTCGTACAAGCCCATGGCCACCAGCGCGCGCAGGTGGTAGCGCTCTTCCTCGGTGCAGTGGATCTGCTCGCGCATGCCTTCAGCATCCCAGACATCGGCATCGTCAAAGGTGATGTTGTAGTCCCCCATCAGCAGCAATTGCGGATGCGCCGCCATTTCCGCCTTGACCCAGGTGCGCAGCGCCTTAAGCCATTCCATTTTGTATTCAAACTTGTCGCTTCCCGGCGCCTGGCCGTTCGGAAAATATGCGCCTATGACGCGCACACCTTGCACGGTGCCGGTGATGACGCGCGCCAGTTCATCGTCAAAGCCGGGAATGTTTTTCACCACATCGCTGGCCTCGGTTTTGCTCAGCAAGGCTACGCCGTTATAGGTTTTTTGCCCGAACCACTGCGCCACATAACCGGCCTGCGCAAAGGCATCGTGCGGAAATTTATCGTCGGTGAGCTTGGTCTCTTGCAGGGCCAGCACATCGACCGGGTTGGCGCTCAGCCAGTCCAGCACCTGGGGTAGGCGCACGGCTAAAGAATTGACGTTCCAGGTGGCAAATTGCATGGTTTAGAGCGGCTTGGCGCGCTGGTAATTCACAAAACTATAGGCCAGCCCGGTCGCCGAAACATGGCTCTCGCGGTGCGTCTCGCGCCACAGGCTGCCAAGCTCTGGCGCAAAGGCATCGCCTGGCACTTGAAGGTCTATTTCGGTCACGACCACACTGTGCGCCAGCGGCAAAGCCTGGGCGTAGATTTGCGCGCCGCCTATCACCCAGGCATCGGGCGCATCGCTGCAGTGGGCCAATGCATCTTGCAAGGACGCCGCGGCCTGCGCGCCTTGCGCTTGCCAATCCGGCTGGCGCGTGACCACCAAGTTCAAGCGCCCTGGCAGCGGGCGAAATTTGGGGGGCAGCGAATCCCAGGTTTTGCGGCCCATGATGACCGGGCAGCCCAGGGTGTGGCGCTTGAAATGCGCCAGGTCTTCCGGTAGGTGCCAGGGCAGGGTGTTGTTAGCGCCTATCACTCCGTTGGCGGCGCGCGCGAAAATCAGATGCAGGCGGGTAGCCATGGGGGATGCTCAGACCGCGACCGGCGCGGAGATCGCCGGATGCGGCGCGTAGCCCAGCATCTCAAAGTCTTCGTAGGCAT
>JBBAPY010000422.1:0-1409 GCA_040400635.1 Rhodoferax sp. | reverse complement strand
CAAGGACGATATCCGGGGCTGGCCGGTGCTGGGCACGTTGGCGAGCGGCGCCGGTACTTTGTATATCAGCCGTGCCTCGCGCCGCGACGCTTTGCGCGTAGTCCACCAAATGGCGCAGGCCATGCAGCAGGGGGATGTGTTGGCCTTTTTCCCCGAGGGCACTACCGGCGACGGCAGCACGGTTTTGCCCTTTCACGCCAATTTATTGCAGGCGGCGATTGCGGCCGATGCGCCTGTGCAGGCCCTGGGCCTGCGTTTTGAAGACGCCGCCAGTGGGGCGCCCAGTTTTGCACCCTGCTATGTGGGAGATGAAAGCCTGTTCGACTCGGCCTGGCGCACGGTATGCGCGCCGCCGCTGCGCGCTGTGCTTGGCTGCGCCCAGGTGCAACGCGCCCAGGGCCGCCAGCGGCGAGAATTTGCCGGTGCCTTACGCGATGCCGTCATTGGACTGCGCGCTGGCAGCTAAGCTCTGCGCCGGCTGGGGCTATGGGCGGACGCTCACTGAGCGGACCTTAAGGCGAATCGCGGTAATATCGTGGCCCTCGTGCGCAAGGCGCTCCAGCAGACTGGGCTGCAGTTGGCGTAATTTGGCGGCAATGGCCGTGGACTCCACCAGTAGACACCAGACCTGGCCTTCGATAGGCCCGGCTTGCACACCAAGGCGCAATCCGGGGGGAAGCAAGGTGTTAATGCAGCGCAAGCAAGCGCTGGATTGGGCACTTAAGTCCACCAAGCGGGCCAATGTGGGCGAGTCCATGCTGGCTTGAAGCACCGAAAACGAGGTGTTGGAACGGCGCATCGAAACATTTCAGGGGTAGCGTATGCAATTGATTATCACGGATCCCAGACTCTCGCGCAGCTATGTTTTGCAGACCAGCCCTGCCGGCGTTGCGCTGGCGCTGGCCGGGTTTTTTATGGCGGTGACGCTGGTTTCTGCCGTTATTTACCATTGGATTTTGCTCAAAGGCGCGCGCGAAGGCTGGCCGGTTATCAGCCAGGTGATGCGCCTGGTGGTCAAGGACGAGTTTGACCAGCGCGACCGGTATGTGCGCGAAAACATAGAGGTACTGGCCAAGCGCATGGGCGAGATGCAGGCTAAATTGATGCAAATGGAGTCCTTGGCCGAGCGCGTCTCGGGCCTGGCGGGCATGGACCCGGCGCAAGTGCGCACCACGCCCGGGCGCGGCGGTACCCTGGTGGCCGGGCGCACCATGAACCTGCAAGAGTTGCAAACCATCATGGACCATATTGAGGTGGATACCAGTGCCCGCAACGACCTGATGACAGCGATTGAGTCGCGCCTGTTCGAGCAAAAAATCAAAAAATTGATGATTCCTACGCAAATTCCCGTCCCCGAGGTCAGCACCGGCTCGGGTTTTGGTTGGCGCATTGACCCGTTTACCGGGATG
>JBBAPY010000421.1:0-1439 GCA_040400635.1 Rhodoferax sp. | reverse complement strand
AGGACAGTGGCAAAAGCAAAATCAACAACGCCAACAACAACAGCACCAACAACAACAATAGCAACAACAACAACAATAACAACAACAGCACGACGACGACGACGACCACGACCACGACCACGACCACGACGACGACCACGACAACCACGACAACATAATGACAACGGCAACAGCAAGAACAACAAATACCACAACAACAACACCAACAACAACAACAACAACGACGACGACGACGACGAAAAAACAACAACAACCGCAACACTGCCAACGTCAACGACGACAACAACGACCAGCGAACCCGCACAACCAGCAGCAGCAGCAGCAGCAGCAGCATGCCGGGGGGGGGGCGGCCTCAGCGATCGTAAGGGCCAACACGCCGGGGGCCAGGGCCCCGCCCGTGCTGCTGCTGTTGCCCCTGCGGCCGCGGTGGTGGCTGCTGCTGCTGCTGTGGTGCATGCTGCTGCAGTGCTTGCTGCACATGCGGCGGCGCGAGGCGAACCATGAGCCAGAACAGCCGTTCACTAGGCATGGTGTGCAACGAGCGCAGTCCGCACTCGGAGTTCCCGTGCTTGTCATCTTCCTCTGCGGAAGCACGAGACTTCGTCCCGGTAGTGTTAGGCTTGATCCTAGAGTTAGGCAGCCAAGGTTCCGAATGGAAGCACATGAGGTTGTGCACAGAGGCCTGCCAGACGATTCGCAAGGTCATGACCGAAGCGGGCCCCATCCCGACCCGGGAGCAGCCCCCTGAGTTGCGCGACGCGACCACTTGGTGTGGGTGTTTGTGTGAGTGTGAGTGTGTGTGTGTGTGCGCTTGCGTTCTAGCCACAGCCGCACCACAGCCAACCGGTGGAGGGAGCACGGAGACACAGGAGCGCTTGTCTAACTATGAGCACTCGAAAGGTGCCTCAGGGGAGGCAGCCGGATGGACGGAGCCGACATGGGGGAGAGGGAGTGAGAGACGAGTATAGGGGAGATGGATGGGATGGGGGGAGACATGTTTGTTCAAGAATCATTGCAGATGTCGTGGCCGGGGTCGGAGCGAGGAGTGGAGGGAAGATTCGGGAGATGCCTTCTGTTTGTTCAAGAATCATTACAGATGTCGTGGCCGGGGAGGGAGAGAGGAGTAGAGGGAAGATTCGGGAGATGGCTTGTTGTCACTTGCGGCGCATGTGCAAGCTGGTGACACGCTGAAACTGTTCACACTTGTGGCACATGTGCAAGCTGGTGACACGCTGCAACTTTTCAGCTTCTCGGTGCCTGGCACACGAAGCAGCGAACCAACGAGGCACAACCACGCGATGATGAGAAGTGTTGCGAATGTGCACGATTGACTGTGTTCCGCGACATCCACAGTTTCTGCACGCCATCGACAATGTTAGACGGAAACACAGACACACACAGACACACACAGACACACACAGACACACACAGACACACAC
>JBBAPY010000420.1:0-1463 GCA_040400635.1 Rhodoferax sp. | reverse complement strand
TGACCAACAGCAAGATGAGCGCGACAGGGCATCGCCCCATGTGCCAAGACACCGGAATCGTCAATGTGTTTTTAAAAGTAGGCATGGACGTGCGCTTCGAGGGTTTTTCTGCAGGCTTAGAAGACGCCATCAACGAAGGTGTGCGCCGTGGTTACAACCATCCTGATAACACCTTGCGCGCGTCGGTGGTAGACGACCCCCAGTTCGCCCGCAAAAACACCAAAGACAACACACCCGCCGTGATCATCACGCAGATCGTGCCTGGCAATACCTTGGACATCATCGTCGCTGCCAAAGGTGGCGGTAGTGAAAACAAATCCAAGTTGATCATGTTGAACCCCAGCGACAGCGTGGTCGATTGGGTTCTCAAAACCGTCCCCACCATGGGCGCCGGCTGGTGCCCTCCAGGTATGTTGGGCATTGGCATTGGCGGCACCGCAGAAAAAGCGGTCTTGCTTGCCAAAGAAAGTTTGATGGACGATCTCGATATGTACCAATTGCTCGAGAAATCCAGCAAAGGTGGTGCGATCACACAGGTCGAAGACTTGCGCATGGAGCTCTATCACAAGGTCAACGCTTTGGGCATTGGCGCGCAAGGCTTGGGCGGTTTAACCACCGTGCTCGATGTCAAGATCAAGATGTACCCCACACACGCCGCCAGCAAGCCCGTCGCGATGATTCCCAATTGCGCCGCTACTCGCCACGCCCACTTTGTGATGGATGGCTCTGGCCCTGTTTATTTAGATCCGCCTTCGCTAGACATCTGGCCCAACGTCAATTGGACGGCAGACACACAAAAGAGCAAACGGGTGGATCTCAACACTTTGACCAAAGCAGAAGTAGCGAGCTGGAAGCCCGGCCAAACGCTTTTGCTCAACGGCAAAATGCTCACAGGCCGTGACGCTGCACACAAGCGCATTCAAGACATGTTGGCCAAAGGCGAGAAGTTGCCCGTCGACTTCACCAACCGCGTGATTTACTACGTGGGCCCCGTCGACCCTGTCGGCAACGAAGCCGTCGGCCCAGCTGGCCCCACAACTTCCACGCGCATGGACAAGTTCACCGAAATGATGCTGGCGCAAACTGGCTTGATTTCGATGGTTGGTAAAGCAGAGCGCGGGCCAACCGCGATTGAAGCCATCAAGAAGCACCAATCGGCCTATTTAATGGCGGTTGGCGGCGCCGCCTATTTGGTGTCCAAGGCGATTAAGCACGCCAAGGTGGTTGGCTTTGCTGATCTCGGCATGGAAGCCATTTACGAGTTCGACGTGGTCGATATGCCAGTGACGGTTGCTGTGGATTCAGGCGGCACTAGTGCGCATATCACAGGGCCCGCTGAATGGCAAAAGCGAATAGCTACTGGTGAGTTCAAAGGGATTGGTGTCACTGCTGGCTAGTGCAAATGACGCGGTTTACGTCCGCCGTGACCGCCATGGCCACCATTACCGTTACCACCTGAACCG
>JBBAPY010000419.1:0-1474 GCA_040400635.1 Rhodoferax sp. | reverse complement strand
ACCGTTGTCGGAATGCACGGTTAGTTGCCCCTGTGGGATCAATCCACCGAACTTAAGCTATAATGTACCCGTAAGTACATGATTTAGTTAAACTTTTTTCAAATTTATGTTGACAATCAATCAAGATCCGGCAACAAAAATATAGGGTTAACCCTTAGTCATTTCTTCTCCCAACTCAGTGCGCGAATCCACAGCGCCGACTTTGCCGACCAAGCCCGGCATTCTGAGTATCCCAACGCTTTCACCCGTTCCCGTAAACTGACTCTGCCCACGTTGGTCGGTGCCTTGCTGTCCATGCGCAGCCAGTCCCAGCAGGCCATGCTGGATTCGTTCTTTGGCAGTCTGGACGGTGCCGGGCAGTGGCTGCGTATGGTGTCTGACCGGGCCTTTGCCAAAGCCCGTGATCGCCTGTCCTGGAACTGCCTGGAGCGACTCAATACGTTTGTGGTGCAGCAGGCCGACTCCTTGGGACTGGTGCCTCGCTGGCAGGGCCTGCGCCTGGTGGCTGCGGATGCTTCGGTGCTGATGCCTTGTGTGCGCCCCTGTCTGACCCGGCGTTTGCGGGCTGATGCTGATCAGCGTTTGTTTTGTTTGTATTTGCCCGGCGCAGAGTTGACGCTGCATGCCAGCGTGCATGGTGCGCAGGTGGGCGAGCGTCAGATGTTGTTCGAGGCTTTGTCGCACCTGGGGCCTGATGATGTGTTGTTGCTGGACAGGGGCTATCCGGCAACGTGGCTGGTGGCGTATTTGAACGAACGCAATATTCGCTTTTGTATGCGCTGTGATGTCAAGTCCGGTTGGACTGCCCAGAAGCGTTTTGTGCAGTCAGACAAGGATCAAGAGGTGGTCACGCTGCCTGCGCCCGCTGCACGCGATGTACAGGACTATGGTTGTTCCACACAGGCCCCGCAGGTCCGGTTGGTGCGCTGTGTTGGCCCACAGGGTCAGGTTCGGGTGATGGCTACGAATCTGCCGCTTGATGTGGCGGGTGTGGCAGCGTTTACAGACCTGTACCACCAGCGCTGGCGCATTGAGGAGGCGTTCAAGCGGATCAAACACCGCTGCAAACTGGAGAGTGTTTCCGGTCTGACGCAGCATGCGCTTCTTGTGGATGTGTTTGCCAAGGTGTTGGCTGACAATCTGGCTTCGCTGGTAGCCAATGCCGCCATCACATTGGCCTGCAAAGATTCAAACTGCCAGCGCCGCTGCAATCGTTCCTATGCGGCGCAGTGTTTGCAGCGCCTTATTCCACGGATGTTGCTGGCCTTGGGCGATATCAGTGCCTTGCTACACTCGGCATTTGCGTTGCTTGCAGCCAATACGGTGCGCCACGATGCAGAGCGAAAACGACCCCGGCCAAAACAGCACCGTAAGCCGCATCCGTCAATGGCTTATAAGGCTTGAGGGCTTAAGTTCGGTGGATTGACAAGCCGGGTGAAGTGTCCACATATAAGAGTACAGACCCCAACGTGCT
>JBBAPY010000418.1:0-1498 GCA_040400635.1 Rhodoferax sp. | reverse complement strand
CAGCGGCATGGTCACACAAGGTATGGCGCAACTGAGGCGTCATCAAACTGGCATTACCCGCGCCGGCCAACAAATGCTCCAGGCAGGCCAACAGTTCATCCCGACTGGCAAACTCGGTGGCCAAGCGGGTGCGAATGCGGCTACCCAGGGGAATGAGTTCTTCCCGGCGCAGCTTCTCGATCAGCCTGGCGTCCCCCGCCATCACGATACACAGCAAGGACTGCGAATCAAAGCTCGAACTGGCCAACAAACGCAACTCCGACAACACCTGCGCCGTCATCTCCTGCGCCTCATCGACCAGCAACACCGCCCGGCAGCGGCTGGACTCCATGTGGGCAAGCCAACGCGCACGCAAAGCCTTGAAACCTCCCCAGCGATTACTGGGTCGCAGCGGCACCCCAAAGACATCCCCCAGTTCACGGTAAAAGTCCGCCAGATTGCTCTGAGGGTGGTTGATGGCGCCCACCGTCACGTCGGGCAGCTTCTTCAAACGCTCGGCCAGCACGCGCAGCACAATGCTCTTGCCGCTGCCCGGGTCGCCATGAATCATGGCAAAGCCGCCCTCGCGAATCTGCGCATGCTCAATGCGCCAACAAAAACTCTCTATCTTCTGCGGCACGTAGATCGCATCCACGGGCAATTCTGGCGAGAAGGGATTGAACTTGAGCCCATACAGGGCCAGTAGTTTGTGGTTCATGGACAGACCTCATCGGTGATGGTTGGGATGATTGGGATGATTGGGGTGGGCATGATGGGCAAATAGGCCGGCGGCACGCCGGTGGCGGCGTAGTCGGCCAGAATCTGCGTCATCAAAGCCGGCAGGCCCTTGGGGGCAACCGGTGACAGATCAACATCGGCGGGACTGAGCCTGCGCCGCTGGCCACGGGCGTTGGCGGACTTATCCAATGGTTTGACTGGGCACAGGATGGCGCCGGTGCGCGCATCCACCAGGTCGACCCGCGACAAATCCCAGCGCGCATAGTGCAAATGGACCTGTTGCAAATGCCGGTAGCGCGACGGTATTTCAAAGCGAGCACCATTGAGGCTGACGGTGCCGTCTGAGCGGCGCTGTGTGCGCCTGACCTCAATGCGAAAGCGCTCAGTCAGCGCCGCACTGCTGGGGCAAGGCCTGCTGACATTGGGGCCAGCCAAATAGTGATTCATCGGCGTGGCATCAATCTCCGAATGCCGGGTGCGGTGGTATTCCTGCTCGGCCCAGGCTTGGGTCGCCAGATTCAGGGCGTCCAGGTCCAAGCTTTGCTCGCCTTCGAGCATGGCCATCAAGCGCCCTTCAAGGCGGCCCCAGAAGGATTCCTGCTTGGCGTTCTGGTACGGCGAATACGGCAGCGTGGTTTGGTGCACGATGCCAAGGGCGGCTAAACCGGTGGTGGTTTCTTCAGCCAACATGGCCGCGCCGTTGTCGGTCATCAGCGCGCGCGGCAGGCCGCGCTTCATAAAGGCCTGGCACAGGGCATGGATCAGGCTTTGCGCCGTCTCG
>JBBAPY010000417.1:0-1511 GCA_040400635.1 Rhodoferax sp. | reverse complement strand
TCGAGCCAGTGAGTGCCCATACCACACTACTCCGGGGGGGGGGGGCGGGGGGGGACAGGCAGCCATTTGCCGGGCCCTCCGTCAGAGGCCCCGAAAAGCCCCCGACAGGCCCCCGACAAGCCCCCGACAGGCCACCATCTCAGCACGAGGAGCCTCTGTTGGACCCCCCTCTCGTGGCGAGACGGCCCCGGGACAGCTCACCACGAGCGTCTTGGCTGGACCTAAGGCCATCTCAGCACGAGCACCCCTCCCCCGACCCCCCCCCCGTGGCGAGATGGCCATCTGTCGAGCGAAGATGCTCGTGGCGAGCCGGCCCCGGGACGTCTCAGCACGAGCACCCCTCCCCCGACCCCCCTCTCGTTGCGAGTTGCCGGCCCGTCGGGGACCACCGCCCCAGGTTGAACCCCATCTCCTCGTGTCCCCGTCTCCTCTCCCCGTGTCCCCCAGGTTGAGCCCCTCTCCCCTCTCCCCACCTACAGCCGCCCCGCGGGCAGCTCCTCGCGGAAGGTGGTGAGGGCGATGGAGCGGGCCACGGGGAGCGTCTTCGCCATGCTGACGTGGTTGCGCCACAGGTTCCCCGGCAGGAAGTTGAAGCACAAGATGCTCGCCTTGAAGAGGCCGGTCCCAGCCACCGGAACCCCGGACGCCAGCATGCAGAACTCCTCGATCATGGTAGGGACATCGGCCCCGGGCTTCAGCAAGCCACACTTGAGCAGCAAGCCGTGCACCATGCTCAACAGGCGTGGCAGGTCCGAGAAGGCCCGGTTGATGATGTCCAGGAACGACCCACCTGCAACGGAAGCCAGGTAGAGAGCGACATGGCCACATCAACACAACATGCATAGAACACAACTATCACCAAGTCGCACACAGTGAGCTCTGTGAGCGAGCAGGCAAGAACGGCAGGGAGCAAGACGTTCCAACAAGTTACCATGCGCCCGCCGTCGTCGACTGGCCACGGGTCCGAAGCCCCGCGCGTGGGATCGTTAACGCGTTTGCCGTAGAGCGACGTGATCCAGTCGGCCAGGTCACGCTGCAACTGGGGGACGCGGTCGACATCCGTGGCAGTGGCATCGCGGGAGGTGCGCACCTTCTTCTTGGGCGGCATGACTGCCGCGTGCGGGGAGGCCGAACCGAGTGCGCCGCTGAGCAAGGCGCGGTATACGGAGAAGGTCATGATGCGGGTACATGCCTGTCTGTATGCGCACCGCCAGCAACTTGCTAGTCTGGGCGTGCTTCCGTTCCGTCTGTCATTCCGCTTGCCCGCATGTCCGTCTGTATGTATGATGGCCGGCCAATCCCACTGTTTGGTACCCGCGTGGATGCCGTCATGCGTGCCTGCCTGCCTATAGATCTGCACGTGCGTGTACGCCCGTGTCTGCTTGCCAACATGTGTGTCTGGCTGCATGTCCGTCGCCGCTTGCCTGCCTGCTTGAATGTATGTCCGCATCATGCCATCGCCCCCCCCCCCCCCCCCCCCCCCCCCCCCCCCCCCCCCCCCCCCCCCCCCC
>JBBAPY010000416.1:0-1512 GCA_040400635.1 Rhodoferax sp. | reverse complement strand
GTCTTTTTGTTTGAAGACCTACCCGCCGCCGACCTGCGTGCCGACGCGGTGTACCTGAGCGAGGTAGACCGCTGCACCATCTACCTCGGCTTGTTTGGCAATGACTATGGTTTTGAGGATGCCCAAGGCATATCGCCGACCGAGCATGAATTTGACCGCGCCGCTGCGTTGGGAAAACCCCGCCTGATCTATGTGCGCGGCGCAGGTGATAACGAGCGCCACCTCAAGATGCGCGCCCTGGTGCGCAAGGCGGGCGATCAGCTCATTCGCCGCCGCTTCTCTGACACAGCGGAGCTGATGGCAGCAGTGAACGCCAGCCTGGTGGAGCACCTAGCCCGCACGGGCGCGCTGCGCACCAGCCCTTTTGATGCCACCGCCTGCGATGGCGCAACGCTGGCTGATCTCTCGCCCGACAAGCTGGCCTTGTTTCTGGCGCGCGCCCAAAGCCAGCGTGGTTTTGCGCTCGACCCTGCCACCCCCATGCAGGCTGCGCTCACGCACCTGAACCTACTCGATGCCGGGCAGCCCACGCACGCGGCAGTGCTGCTGTTTGGCCAAGCCCCGCAGCGCTATCTGCCCAGCTCGGAACTCAAGTGCATGCACTTCCATGGCACGCAAGTCAGCAAGCCCATTCCCTCGTACCACGTCTACAAAGGCACGGTGTTTGAGTTGGTGGACCAGGCGGTGGATTTTGTGCTGTCCAAAATCGCCCGCACTGTGGGCACCCGCGCAGCCAGTGCACAGGCTCCGGTGGACTACGAACTGCCGCGTGAAGCTGTGGCTGAGGCCATCGTCAACGCTGTGGCGCATCGGGACTACACCTCTAACGCCTCGGTACAAGTCATGTTGTTTGCCGACCGGCTCGAAATATGGAACCCCGGCGAGCTGCCCCCGCAGCTCACCGTGGACAACCTGCGCCGCCCGCATGCGTCCATCCCCCGCAGCCCACGCATTGCCGAGCCGCTGTTTTTGGCCCGCTACATTGAAAAAGCAGGCACCGGCACGCTGGACATGATCAGCCAGTGCGCCCAGGCGGGCCTGCCAGCGCCGGAGTTTTGGCAAGACGGTGGGCAATTTATTCAGACCTTGTGGCGACCCAAAGGGGCTGACTCGGTCCCGGGCACCGAGTCCCATGGGACTAAGTCAGGCACCAAGTCGGCACCAAGTCGGCACCAAGTCGAAATCCTCACCAAAGCAAGCGCTAGCGCGGCTTTGACCGAATTGATGGCTATTGACGGACGGACCGACCGCACCAAGTTCAGGCACCAAGTCATCAAGCCCTTGATAGACCAAGGCTGGCTGGAAATGACCCTGCCCGACAAACCCACCAGCAGCCAACAAAAATACCGCATCACCGAGCAGGGGGCGGCCATGCTGGCTACGCAGACAGGAAACAAAAAATGAACGACTTTGAATACGCCCCCTTCAACGCCCAAGGCGGCTGGGGCTTGGTGCACCAGCTCTTTGGCGCGGAACTGCCCAAGGTGATTGAGGAAATGAATCGGGAGTTTG
>JBBAPY010000415.1:0-1513 GCA_040400635.1 Rhodoferax sp. | reverse complement strand
ATGAAACGCTACCTTGTCGGTGAGCTGGTTGGTCACAAACACCTCGTTCAGGCGGTTGATGATCTGCGACAAAAACTCTTCTTGTCTGTCCTTTGGCTTGGCCGTACCCAGGCCTTCGCCGGGCACCAGCTTGTGGTTCTCGTTATTTTCTTGAAGTACCAGATCCTGCTGGCGTATCTTGGCCACGCGGTAGTGGCTGAGCACCACGTTGCCTAGGCCGATGTCGTCTTCATCGAGCAAGGTTTCGCGCAACATGGGCCGCAGGTTGCGGGCGTAAAGGCTGAGCTTTTCCAGATCGGTGTCGCGTAATCCACGATCTGCGACATGAACTCATACATGGGGTCGAGGGGAAATTGGCCACCCCATGCGCAGGCCTGCAAAGCGTTTACTTTTTGCTAGGCGGCAAATCCGTGCAACTGCCATGCGCCACTTCTGCCGCAAAACCGATGCTTTCACCCCGCGTGGGATGCGGGTGGATCGTCTTGCCAATGTCGCCCGCGTTAGGGTCGACTTGAACCGCCTCAAATCTCTTCGTCTGAATAGCCAACTTCTCGCTGGTGGCGAATTCGGGCGACCATGACCCGGTCCGTGGCATCGTCCAATGCATAGCGCGCCAAATAGCCGCTGCGTCGGCGGGTGATGATCAGCTCACGCAAACCATCTTCCACCGGGCGGCCAATGCCGGGTTGATGTGTCAAGACCGTAAGCGCATCCAAGATGTAATCGAGCAGCTCCCCAGCCAATGGATCTTCGGACTCGTGTAAAAACTTTTCCAGGCGCACCAAATCCTGAAATGCCGCTGGGCTCAGAAATACGGTGCTCACACCTCAGCCCATTTTTTTCGGTTGCAAGGGTGCTGGCGGCGCACTCTGGCCCTGACGATGTTCTTTCAATTGAGAAAAATAAACCCGAACATCCTCCAGCGCATGACCTGTACCGGTGGCCTTCATGACCGCCAGCGCATCGGCCGAGTCTTGTGCAAATGTTTGCCGCAAGCGCTTGCGCTGCGCGGCATCGGCCAGTGTGCTCACCATGAAAGCGTGCAGGCTCATGCCCATTTGCTTGGCATCTTCTTCGAGCTGCAGCTTGAGTGCGCCGGGCAGTTTAAGGCTTGTGGGAATGTTGGCAGGAACGGCGGGCATGACAAGCTCCATGGATAGGTAGTCAGATGTGACTACCAGAAAGATTTTACACAGCTGGGGATTGAGCGTTGGCGACGCGCCGTCGCGTTGAATCAAATGAACACAAAAAGCACAAAGCCCGATACCTTGCGGGACCGGGCTTTGTTTGGGTGGTTTGGTGGCCGGATTACTTGCGCGCTGGCGGCAGATCCGTACAACTCCCATGCGCCACTTCAGCAGCCAAACCAATGCTCTCGCCCAACGTAGGGTGCGGGTGGATGGTTTTACCAATGTCCACCGCGTCTGCGCCCATTTCTATGGCCAGTGCAATCTCGCCGATCATGTCGCCCGCGTGTGTGCCCACCATGCCGCCGCCCAAGATCTTGCCGTGG
>JBBAPY010000414.1:0-1521 GCA_040400635.1 Rhodoferax sp. | reverse complement strand
GCATGTAACACTGAAGCGGAGTCACGTCGCGTAACCTATCAAACCTGCATCTGTACATTCGCCCGGCACCGTATAGGTCACTGTTAGCTCGCAGTCACGCAGCACCAGCAACCGTGACGGGTTACCCACAAATTGGAGAAAGTTGCCCGTTTAACGTTTTGCGCGCCCATGCGTTTTCACAGACGGCCGAAACATAGTGTTTTAAAAGTGTTTTAGGAAAAACAGTGCGTGAACCCACAATGAATATCTACAGCGGCTATGAAATAACCCATCGTGCCTGCTGGTGGCAGCAGTCACTGTGATGGCGGCGGTTACGGAGGTGGTGGTGGTGGCGGCGGCGGCGGGGTAGAGATGTCGGCTGAATAGACAAACCGATAAATTTGGCCGCTATCATATTGAGCCGCAACCACCTGGGTGCCATCACTTGAGGCCGCAGCGGAATTCCACATGCCGGTGGGACCCTGGGCCATCCATGTTACGCCAGAATCAACGCTAAAGTGCATTTGGCCAGGGGAATTATTAATTCCCTGTATTTGGGCCGCTGCCATCTTCGTGCCGTCGCCGGAGACCGCCGCCGCATACCAGGCCGCCGCATACCCGCCAGAGACCGCCGCATACCCGCCAGGGCCAACGGCCGTCCACGTGGACCCCGAGTTAGTACTCACGACGAGCGCCGAGTCAGTACTCACGATGGAATAGCCAGCGGCTAGCAGCGTCGTGCCGTCGCTGGAAGAGGCGACAGACCTCCAGTATATGAAGGGACCCGTGGCCGACCATGTCAACCCTCCATCGCTGCTGATGCTGAGCTGAGTTGGCGCGGACTCGCTGGGATATCGATATTGACACGCAATCAGCCGCTCGCCATCGCTTGATGATGCGATAGAGATCCAATATCCCAAACCACTAATGGCCGTCCATATCGCCCCGGAGTCTTTGCTGCGGTGGATATACCCGGGTACAGATGTACCGTCTGTCTGGTATATACCGCCTGCCGCAACAACGATCTTGGTACCGTCGCTTGAGAATGCCGCATCGGCATAGGTACCTATGGGACCAGTGCCGACCAGTGCCCCCGTACCGACGCTGATGCTGAGCTGTGCGACACCGTCGCGAGTCACAATCAATTTCACGCCGTCGCTCGAGCATGAGACAGAGGTCCATCGCCCACTGGATCCGGCATCCGATCTGGTCGTCCATGTCGCCCCCGAGTCCGTGCTGAGCCAGATCATACCATTGAGGGTGGGTCCATCTATAGATGATGTATACGTAGCAAATAGATGGGTGCCGTCCCCTGAGGAAGCCACTGATTTCCACTGTTGTGTGCCAGGGCCCGCCATAGCTGCCACTGACCATTCAGCTGCACGCACACACAAACACACATGTCAGCTCTTGCAAACGCCAGTACAACGAACATGAAGCACACATAGTAAATGGAATGATGGCAGAGCTTACTTGACGGCGGTGGCGGTGGTGGTGGTGGTGGTGGTGGTGGTGGTGATGGTGGTGGTGGTGGTGGTGGTG
>JBBAPY010000413.1:0-1531 GCA_040400635.1 Rhodoferax sp. | reverse complement strand
AAGGGCAAGGGCAAGGGCAAGGGCAAGGGCAAGGGCAAGGGCAAGGGCAAGGGCCAGGGCAAGGGCAAGGGCACGGACAAAACAAGACCGAGTGACGCTTCCCAGTCCGTCGTGTAGTTGACGACCCCGTTGTCGCCGAAGAAGCCACGCACGGCCGCCGCCAGCAGCGCCACCGGGCCGGACCAGTTCCTCAGCACCGCCCGCAAGCAAGCAAGCAAGCGAGCAAGCATGCCGGCAGGCAGGCAAGCGAGCAAGCAAGCAAAAGCAAACATAAACAAAACCATAAAGATGAGACATAAACATAAACATGCACATAAGCATAAACATAAACATAAAAATGTAAACGTAAACATAAACATGAACCTTCAGAAACAGTAGCATAAACACTAACACTAACATACACATGCATGTACTTAAACCATGAACATAAATATGAACATACACACAACCATTCAAACTACGCACAGGATGGGGGGGGGGGAGGGGGGCGGGGGGCCCGGCACCCGGGGGCCCGCGGCCCAGCAAGCAAACAAGCAAGCAAGCGAGCAAGCAGCCATGGCGGTTAAGCTCGGATCTTGGTCCTCTGGCGCTTCGGCACGGGCTCCATGGCGTGGAGAAGCTGGCGCCCGCGCGAAGGGCGGGCGGGCCGGCAGGCAGGCAGACCGAGAGCAGAACCACAGCAGCATAAGTATCAGCGTCAGAAGCGTCGCGCCCGGGGCCCGGGGCCCGGCCCCCGGGGCCCCGGGGCCCCGGGGCCCAGCAAGCAAAGCAAGCAAGCTAGCCAACCAGCCAGCAAGCCAACCAGCAAGCCCGCCAGCCAGCCAGCAAGGAAGCCAGGAAGCAAGGAAGCACGGAAGCAAGGAAGCAAGGAAGCAATCAAGCAAGGAAGCAAGGAAGCAAGGAAGCCAGGAAGCCAAGCAAGCAAGCAAGCAAGCAAGCAAGCAAGCAAGAAAACACACAGAAACGATAACCGCGACGGGCCACCAAGGGAAACGACGGGCAACACAACAACGACAACCGCAGCAGCACAACAAACTGCAGCAGCAACAGAAACTGCAACACGCGTAACAGCGACAGCAGCAGCGGTCAGATAAAGAGCACAAAATATTAACGACAGCAGCAAGAGCGCAGGCAAAGGCAAGAGCAAGAGCAAGAGCAAGAGCAAGATCAACAGCAAGAGCAAGAGCAAAGTCAATAGCAAGAGCACGAGCAAGAACAAAACCAGGAACAGCGAAATAACAACAACAACCACAACAACAACAACAACAACAACAACAACACAAACCCAAAAACGGAAGCAAGTGCCTGCTCGGGGTCCGACGGCAAACGGGGCGGGCTGCGGAACGGCCAGCGCGCGAGCACTGCCTGCTGCTTGCCTGCTGGCTAGCTGGCTGGCTGCTGCTGCCTGCTGGCTGGCTGGCTGCTAGTGCCTGCCTGGTTGCTGCAGGTTGGTGCGTGCCCGATTGCTGCTGGTGCCTCGCTGGCTGGCTGGCTGGCTGGCTGGCTGGCTGGCTGGCTGGCTGGCTGGCTG
>JBBAPY010000412.1:0-1537 GCA_040400635.1 Rhodoferax sp. | reverse complement strand
CTGATTTCGTAGAGCTTCATTGTGTTGCCTCCTGGTTTTGATTTGACTGACCACGCCGCAAGCTGGTGTCGGTCAGCATGATTCGCGCTCCGCGCTGCGACGGAGCGCCGCTCACTACGGCGGGGCTGGTGCGTTCCAACTTGCGGGCGCGGCGAATCTTGTTTTGCGCGTTGGACAGGTAGCGGTCGATCTGCGCGCTGTTTTCACCGGGCGTCAAAATGCGATAGCCGTCACCGCTGCCGCTGATGTACTTGCCCAGGTTCAACAGCGCCTCGCGCACAGCGTCAATGGCCGACAGTTCAGCAAGCGCGACCGCATCAAAGTCGCGTTTAGAGCCGTATTCAGGCATCTCCAAACCAAGCACCTCGCGAACGGTGCGGCCCGGTATGTGCGACCCGTACTCCAACAGCCCGAGTTCATCGAGCGCGGCGAACAGCGGCTTCATTCTGTGAACGCCACGCGGGCGCGTCCGAAGGTGGGTCGGAAGTCCCCAAAGCCGACGTACTGCGCAGACTGTTGAAGCACGCGCTGAAGGTCTTTTGAGTCCAGCACCGTGTCGTCAAATTCAATCGTCACACCGAACGACCACTCATGGAAAATCGGTGAGGTCTTCTCAATTCGCACCTGACCCTGCGGCAAGATCATCGAGTGACGGAACGCCGGGTTCTTCACCACGTCTTCAATTTTCTTCACGCCTGCCTTGCCGCGATAGGTCAGCGGAAGCATCATGTCTTCGGGCATGAACACCGCGCCGCGAATGCGCTCCTTGCCAACCTTGATGACCGCGAAGGCCCGCCCGGTAATGCTTGCCAGCACCCAACGTGCAGGCACGTAAACGCCAATGGTCTTGTCCCAATACAGCCGCGACTCGACTTCAAGGTCAGCCAACTCGGCGTAGTCCGCATCAGTGCGCCGCGTCTTTTTTGCGTTGATTGCGGCCATGGCCCGATTGAACGGGTTGCTGCGCGAAACTGTGTGCGGGTTTGATACGAGCATTGGAGACACGCCAGTGAATTTGGCGTTCAAAATTTGCATGGTCATAACGATTCCTTTGTTGTTTCTGCCGCGTCAGGATTGACGCTGTTCAGGGTGCTGAACACACCGGCAAAGGCTGGATGCCCTTGCCGCTTTGCTCTGCTATGCCTTGCTCTGCCCTGCGCTGCCCTGCCGTGCCGTGCGTTGCAATGCGGTGCCTTCGGTGCTGAACACACCGCACAAAGCTCGTTGCTCTGTGCGCTTTGCTCTGCTTTGCCGTGCGATGCCCTGCCTTGCAGTGCGCTGCGCTGCCATGCTTTCGGTGCTGAACACACCGGCAAGAACTGGTTGCCCTTGCCGCTTTGCTCTGCGTTGCCGTGCGATGCCCTGCCTTGCAGTGCGGTGCGCTGCCATGCTTTCGGTGCTGAACACACCGGCAAAGGCTGGATGCCCTTGCCGCTTTGCTCTGCAATGCGCTGCGCTGCCATGCCATGCGGTGCCCTGCGTTGCCTTCGGTGCTGAACACACCGGCAAGAGCTTGTTGCCCTTGCCGCTTTGCTCT
>JBBAPY010000411.1:0-1544 GCA_040400635.1 Rhodoferax sp. | reverse complement strand
ATGACCCCGACAGCTTTATCCGCGCCCACGGCAGCGAGGCCTTTGCCCAGGCGGTGGCCACGGCCACGCCGCTCAGCAGATTTTTGGTGGAGGCGGCCAGCGAAGGCTGCGACTTGCACAGCGCCGAAGGCCGCGCCCATCTGTCCAGCAAGGCTAAGCCCTTGTGGAGCGCCCTGCCGCAAGGCGCGCTCAAGCTGCAACTGCTGGGCGAAATTGCTGACCTGGTCCAACTGAACACGCGCGAACTGTCTGAACTGTGGCTTCCTGGCCAGGGCTACGCCGGCGGCGCAGCACGCAAGACGGGAAAAAGCGGCACAACGCGCGGCAACTGGGAAGGTGCGGCGCCGCCGACACGCGCCTGGAGCCCCTCCGGCGCGCGCAACCGTGTCCCGACGCGTTCGGGCCTGCGCTCACAACCGGCCAGCCGCGCCGAACACGCAGCGCGCATATTGCTGGCGCAAAGCCATTTGTGGGCCGGCCTGTCCAACGAGGACCAGACCATGTTGTGCGAGCAGCCGGCGCCGCTGGCGCAGCTCTTTGTGTGGCTGGAGAGCCAGTTGCATGAGCACGGACCTTTGAACTGGACCGCGCTGCGCGGCGAAATGGCCGACCAGGACTTTGAGGACTTGGCCCTGCGCCTGATGGAGGGGGCTACCGCGCCCTCGGAACACAGCCGGGAGGCTGCGCTGGATTTGCGCGACGTCCTCAAGCGCCTCAGTATTGACCGCCTGACCGCACAAATGACGGTAATTGCAGCCCAGGTAGCTGATCCCGAGGTGCGCCAGCGCTATCGAACGCTGGAAACACGCAAAAAAGTGCTAATCGAAGAATTAGAATCGGTGAAATTGGTATAATCCGCCCTTTCCCGGCAAGAGCGACAGCAGTACCTCCGGCACCGGCCACGCAGTGACACCGATCACCCAGGCCACCCGACCGCAAGGGCTGCAATACAAATGTTCGCCCGCACAGCTTGCCCCCACGTTCCCGTCCTGTCGTTTATTCGCCTGCGCTTGCCTCTGAGCGCATGGCTTTGTTGATGCCGCCATCCGATCCTCTTCATCACTGAAGGTTGAACCATGCCAACACCAAAAAACACAAAAGCGTCCAAGCCCGCTGCCAAAAAGTCTGTGGCAAAAAAAGCGCCCCCCGTGAAAAAAGCAGCCGCACCCAAAGCCAAACCGATGGCCGCCAAGAAAGTGATGCCCAAGCCGGTCAAGACCGCCGCAAAACCCATGGCGAAACCCGCTCCAAAAAGCGTCCCCAAAACCAAAGCTGCCGCGGCACCGGTAAAAAAATCGCTTGTCGCAAGCAAAGCCAAGGCAGCGCCGGCCAAAGTAAAAACCAGCGCCAAAGCAAGTGCGAAAAAAGCGGTGCCAGTGAAAAAAACCGTGGCGCCCGCGAAAAAAACGATGGCCCTCAAATCAGTCGCGAAAAATAATGCAAAAATAAGCAAAAAGGCAATCAATAATTCCTCAGCAAAGGCCCATAGCAAAATTTCGAAAACTTCCAAACCGATAGTTCCGGCCAAAGCGAAAAGCGCTGTG
>JBBAPY010000410.1:0-1554 GCA_040400635.1 Rhodoferax sp. | reverse complement strand
GCATCAGGGTGTGAGGCGGCAGGGTGCTGGCTGCGCGCTGTTCAATACGGCGGGTGGCGGCCACGTCAAAAAGCAGCTGACTGTGATCCGTGGTTATTTTTTGCATCACGCGGCGGCCTCTTGCGCTAATGTGACTTCACCCCTGCCCAATCGCTTTTTACTGGCTTCCTTGATCAAACTGAACATGCGCATGATGGTTCCAATCAAAAACAGGCCATGGCCGCATGCCGGACCAGCGCGGGACCACCGCCCGAATAGTGCGACTGTAACGCCCAGCTATGACCCATTTCATATCAGTGGCGAGTCGCTGCGCAGTCGTACCATCACTTGCGGCGCCGGCCTGCTGATACAGATTCAGCCCAGTCGGTCAATGCCCAAACCTTCCATGTCGATGTCTGGAGTCTTGCCCGCCATCACATCGGCCAGCGCTCGCGCGCTACCGCAACTCAGTGCCCAGCCGCTGGAGCCGTGCCCCAAGTTGAGCCACAGCCCTGAAACGCCACTTTCGCCAATCAAGGGCGGGCCGTCTGGCAGCATGGGCCTTGCGCCTTTCCAGACTTGCACGCTGACACCCGTGTTGGCGTTCTGGGCTGCGCCTGGAAACCAGTCATGCAGCACCTTGTAAAGGGTTTGAACCGAGGACGCGCGGTGTTTGCTTAAAGACCCGCCAATCTCGGCGCTGCCCGCCACCCGTACCCGGTTGCCAAGACGGGAAATCGCCACTTTATAGCGCTCGTCCATCAGGGCGCTGCGAGGCGCATTGAGCAGCTCACGTATCGGTGCGCTGATGGAGTAACCGTAAACCGCCGTCATGGGAATCTTCAGGCCCAAAGGTTTGAGCAGCGCGGCGGATGCCAAACCAGCGCACATGACCACCCGGTCAAACTGGCGGGGCGAGTCTTCGCCTGCTATCAGGACGCTAGCTGCTCGGTCACGATTTAACTGGGCTACTGTGGTGTTGAATTCAAATTTGACGCCTAAATCGCGCGCTTTATCCTTCAGCAGCAGCGCAAACTGGCGGCAGTTGGCCACTTCATCGTCGGGCAGATGTATGCCGCCTAAAAATTCGGTGTCCGGGTTGATGGCGGGCTCGAGTTTGCGCACGGCTTGGGCATTGATCTCGCTGAATGCCACGCCCGCATCGCGCAGCACCTGCAAGCCAGGCTGTACCAGACGGCTGTCTTTTTCACTGCGCAAGAGCACGGTGTAACCGTCGCTGCGGTCGTAATCCAGCTGCAGTACTGTCGTCAGGTGGTGCAGTCGTTCGCGGCTGTAAAACGCCAAGCGCTGCAGTCGAACGCGGTTGGAAAGGTAAGTCTCCAGTTTGCAGGCGCGCCACCATTTCCACATCCAGGCCAGGTCAGTACCTGACAGCGGCAAACTGAGTTTGACAGCCGCATGGCGGCTGAGCAGATTGCCCAGCACCTTGCCAGGCATGCCGGGTGCAGCCCACGGCGTCACAGAGCCTGGCGCCACAACGCCTGCATTGGCAAAGCTGGTTTCTTCAGCGGCAGCGCCACGTCGCTCAAACACGGTGACTTCATGGCCATCTGC
>JBBAPY010000409.1:0-1574 GCA_040400635.1 Rhodoferax sp. | reverse complement strand
CTTTGTGCACGTCGTCCTTCTTGTGGCAGACGCTGCATTCCAGCGACGCGTCGCGGTACTTCTTGCCCGCCACGTGGCACTTGGCGCATTCGACCTTGTCGTGCTTGCCTTGCAGTTTGAAGTCGGTTTTGCTGTGGTCGAGCTTCTTGGTGTCGAGCTGCACCACGTGTGCATCACGCCCCTTGTGGTCGGTGTGGCAGTCATGGCAGGTGGTGCTGGCCAGGCGCCCGTGGTAGCCCGCCTTGGCGCGGATATCGGCGCCCACGTCCTTGTGGCAGGCCATGCACAGCCCGTCTTGCGCCTTGCGGTCCATGCGGACGTGGCATTGCTTGCAGTCGTTCTCCAACTTCACATGGCCCTCGATCAGCTTACCGGGCGCCATGACGGACTCGATTCCTTGCGCCAGCACCGGCCCCGACAGGCCCCACGCACACGCCACCAGCACTGCAGCCCAGCACGCGCGGCTTTGCCCCAGGTTGCGGGCGAAGGTGCGAAGGAGCCAAAGCATGGGCCATGTCGGTCTAGTACGCGTGCACCGCGAAGATGTGCACCAGCGTGGTCACCACCAGCAGGTACACAAAGGGAATATGGGCCACGTGCCAGAACGAAAACAGCCGTGCGTAGGCGGCGTATTGCGAAACCCGCACCACAGCCTCCAGGTACTGGTGCACCAGTTTTTTGGCCTTGTGGCGCCGGCGCGTCAGGTCTTCGTCCGACCAGCCCTGCCTGGACGCCATGCGTGGCAGCATGTCTTCAAGTTCGGCGGCGCTCTTGCGGTAGGTCAGGTACTGGCTGATGGGCAACCAAAACACACGCCGACAGCCGCTCAGCAGCGTGTCGGGCGCGTCTTGCTCGCGCTGGTGGAAGGCCTTGAGCCGCGCGTCAATCTGCGGCGCAAACGCCAGGCGCGAGTAGGCGTCATCCATGGCCATGCCCGCCTTGCGCTGCAGGGTGCCCAGATCGGACTTGGCGCCGTGCAGCCCCCGGTTGATACGCGAAAACAGGAACTTGCCGACCACGCCACTCAGGGCCACGATGATCATGCTGTAAAAAGCGACCGCCGCATTGATGGAGGCCGTGCGGAAGTTGGAGTGCAGCAGGATCAGCAAGGGGCCGCCCACCCCCAGCACCATGTGCACCAGAAACACGCCCTTGATGGTGCCCATCCCGCTGGCAAAGCGGAAGTGCTTGCGCAGCGGGTAGCTAAAGAGCAGCAGCATCATCACGGCGCCGGCCACGCCCAGCCAGTAGCCCGTGTCATCCCCGGGCGTAAACAGGCCCAGCCGCGTGATTTGCCAGGTACCCCAGACCAGCAGCACCAGCACCAGGTAGACGAGCGTGTCCGCCGCCATGGCCTGGACGGCCGACTTTTCGCCTTTTGCAACAACTATTGATTTTTGTAAGACCGAACGCACAGCAACCCTTGACGCAACTCAACCCGATTCCGCACCGTATTGATCAGTGTTTGGAACCCCAAGGTCCTAAGTTAGCTGAAAATCGTTACTGTTTCCTTAAAGAAACTAGGGGATTTGTCGGTTTTGTCGCCACTTCGCGACATTTTTCACTAGGAAGTG
>JBBAPY010000408.1:0-1602 GCA_040400635.1 Rhodoferax sp. | reverse complement strand
CACCACCGCCGCCCAGTCCCAGCCCGCCGCCTTCTCCTGTTCCTACCGTTGTGTCGGTGCGCTTTCAGCTCTCAGACCTCCCCAATTCTTCTGCCTTGCTTGTCACGAAGGATGCGGTGAGCATGGTGCTGTCAAGCCTGACAGGTGTTGCTGTTGGTCGCATTGATGTCCGGCTTGCCACTGTGAATACCCCGCCGCTCTTCACTGTGGCTATTAATGCGTCGCTGCAGACCAGCTCGTCCACATATGATGTGGTGGCTGCTGTTCTTGCTGATGCATCAATCATTGGGGCTGTCTTTCAGGCTGCTGGCATTACTTCTGCCTCAGGATCCACGGTTGTCACCTTTTCTGAGTCGCTAACCACCACCACTCCCGGGATGTGCGGGCCGCACTCCGTCGAGGCGTCGTACTTCAGCACCCTTAACAGTGCATCCCGCCGCCTTCGGGCATTGTGCGGGTGCGGCGGCACGTGCTGCAGTCCTAGCTCCTCCGCACCATTTGCCAATCTATCTTTTTACACCGCGTCCGCGCCTGTGCTGCTCTACATCAAATACAGCCAGCTGAACAACAACATGGGCACTGATATTACAGCCTACTCTGAGGCGTACTCCATGTGCAAGCTCATGGGCGACACGTACGGCGCTGATGGCGCATGCAACTACCGCTACGTGATGTCCGTGTTTGGCGGCGCCGATGCAGCGGTCTCGCAGGGTGCATGGCAGTTGACCTTCTATGACCCCTCAGGTAAACAGGCGCAGCTCGCCTCCCAGGCACAAGCCATCCTCACCGACAACGCAACTGCTTTTGCTTCCTATTTGAAGGATAGTGACATTGGCTACCAGGCCCTCGCCAGCGGCGCTGGACTGGGCACAGGGTCAATCATCCTTTCGCCACCACCGCCCTTTCTGCCGCCAAGCCCGCCGCCTCCGCCGAGCCCGCCGCCCTCGCCGCCAGCCTACCTGAAGCAGTGCAGCTCGATGAGCTCCGTCACAATGTACTGGAGCACGCTGCCCCGTGTCATTGCTGGCAACATTGTGACATTCACCTTCATCACGCCTGCCAACTGCCCCACCGCTTGCGGATCTAGCTGCTCGCAAGGTTGCTTGATTTGCTCGGTGCGCTTCAACAACGCTCGCTCGTTCGTAACGTGGCACTAACGCGCTTCGCCAGAATGTTGCAATTGCTTCCGCCAATTCTACTGCACCAGGTGCCTACATCGGCCTCGCAAAAAGCAACAACGTGGGCACTACGCCCGCAGCACCTGCCAACGCGCCTTACTCCGGCGTGCCCAGTAAGTCTTGCGTGAATTCCTTCTTCAACGGTCAGGCAGTCACACTTTATGGCGCGTACGGCACCTTCAACCAGGTCGGCACCACTGGCGTCTTCATCAACACCATCAGCAATACAAACTCCTCGTGTGGAACCATGGCGCCCTTCACCTGGCCTTCGCCCCCTCCTCCTTCGCCACCGACGCCACCATCACCACCCCCTCCACCAAGTCCAAATCCTCCGAACCCTCCGTCACCACCCCGCCCGCTGCCACCTCGCCCGCCCCCCCCCCCCCACCCCCCCCCCCCCCCCCCCCCCCCCCCCCCCCCCCCC
>JBBAPY010000407.1:0-1607 GCA_040400635.1 Rhodoferax sp. | reverse complement strand
GTAGATAGTCTCCACTGCCAAAGGCTTCGACAAACCGGTCCGCTGTCGGGTAGGAGGTGTAGCGCGGCCCCGCTACGTCGTAGCGGCGCAGCAGGTCTTCAGAAACAGGAAAATTTTCAAGCATAGGTCGGTTTTAGAAAGTTCCATGGCGCTGTTTGTGAGAAAACTTACAGCGCCTGAAAGCTAGGGGGAGTACCATGCCTGAGACTGTGACGCAAGCCGAGAAAACAGCGCTTGATGTGCATCAATTGATGGGCATGACAAGCTGCAATTGCAATTTATTGCGAAAGGTATCTATGCTCCAAGCCCCCCACTCCCAGCACGAAGCAGTGCCGCCAGCACCAACGCTAGAAGCTGCCAAAGTGATAGCCATCAGTTCTCAGACCATCAAGGTAGCTTGCTCTAACTGCAATTTGCGCGAACTGTGTATGCCGGTGGGCTTGAGCAAAGATGAGTTGGAGCGCGTGGACACCATGGTGGAGGTACGGCGCAAAGTCAAAAAGGGTGCAGCCCTGTTTCATAACGGTGATAAGTTCAGCAGCCTGTTTGCCATCCGCAGCGGATTTTTCAAAACCTGTATGGCCACCGAGGACGGACGCGACCAGGTAACCGGCTTCCAAATGGCCGGCGAAGTGATGGGCTTGGACGGCATCGTCAATGACCACCATACCTGCGACGCGATTGCGCTGGAAGACGCTGAAGTGTGCGTACTTCCGTTTGAACGTATCGTGGCTATGTCGCAGGAAATTACCTCTTTCCAACGCCATGTGCACAAAATCATGAGCCGCGAAATAGTGCGCGAAAACGGCGTGATGCTGCTCTTGGGCAGTATGCGGGCGGAGGAACGCTTGGCTGCGTTTTTGCTGAATCTGGTGCAACGCCTGCACACACGGGGTTTTTCGCAATCGGAGCTGGTCCTGCGTATGACACGCGAAGAAATCGGCAGCTACCTGGGTCTGAAGCTCGAAACGGTTAGTCGCACGTTTTCCAAATTTGCCGAAGAAGGCATTATCGAAGTCAAGCAACGCCATGTGCGCATACTCAAAAGCGATGCGCTGCGCGACCTGGTGAACCGGCCCGGTTGCGACTAGGGCGCCGCATCAAGTCTCAAGGCTTGGCAGCAAGGGGGGCCACCCCGGTCGCCGCATGGTTGCGGGCCTGCATGGCTGGTGCCAAATTTGTCGACTGGCTTTGCAGCCTTTGGCCGCCAGGCGGAAAGTCCGCTTCGGTCACCAGTGCATCCATACCACTATAGGCTAGGTAAAAGGTAAAAAAGCTCGCCATTACTACGACCAAGGGGCCGGCCACGACTAACCAGACATGGCCAAATTGCCACCAGGGTGCAGCTTCTGGGGTGGTTTGCGCGGACATCAGTACTCCTTAGTGCGGAACAATAAATACGGCTTTTTCTTTCAAAACGGTGGTGTAGTCCTGGCCGTCGATCTCAAAATGGATGGAGTGTGATCCGGGTGTGGCTTGCCCTGGCGGCAATTGCAAGCGCAACACAAACCAGCGCGACTGCGCGGGCGCCACGGTCAAGTCCTCCTCGGTCACCACCTTCAAGCCGGGCAGGCCATCAACCTGCACATGGACGCGCAGCTCGGATT
>JBBAPY010000406.1:0-1611 GCA_040400635.1 Rhodoferax sp. | reverse complement strand
GGGGGGGGGGGGGGGGGGGGGGGGGGGGGGGGGGGGGGGGGGGGGGGGGGAAATGACTGAGGGCTCTTGGGCAACGATCACACGGCAGTGCATACGTACGGTAGGGTATTAGCTGAGGTCCTTGCAGCAGCGCACGGCATTCTGCGATGGCGCGCTCTACGGCCAGTGGCTGGAGGAGAGGGCGCGCACCAGATTGTTGCAGGTCCGCGACGCGCACGGCGACCCCACTGCTGAGCGCCACGCGATTCTCGAGACCGTCGAGTTGTCGAAGCACCTCCTCTCGGCCAATCCTGACTCGGTGGGTCTCGCATCGACTCTTGCGTTCGGGCTTACGTGGCTGTCGCCCCGCCTGTCCTTCGATGACAAGATGACGTTCATCGCTGCCGGCGAGCATGCGGATGAGAGGTCAGGCTCTGAGTGGGCGGCCGCTGCGGTCGCGGGGGGGAGCGTAGGTCTCCGAATTAGACCCTGAGGGTACAGGTCAACGGGGCCAGTGATAATAATGATGTCATAGGGTCGAGCCGGTGGCAGGTGGGCCCTGCTGCCCATCTGGGACGCCGCGTCGCCGGTCCTGAAGTTCCGGGCGATCTGTCAGAGCACCTTGAAGGGCGTATCGGCGGCCGCGGCCCTGGAGGCAGCCCAAGCGCAGGGGACTTATTGTTTACCGTACCCAGTTTTATGTTGCTACAATTGTGTGTCCTCGCATTGGGAAGTCGTACGAAGTTCTGACTTACTCGTGCCATAGTACGGCATCGGCTCAGATCAATGCGACATGTGGCTGCGTACCGCCCTCCGCCCCTCATCTCATCGCACGTCTCTCCGTGACACTGCATTCAGATCTCCCCATCTGCCCGATGCCGCGCTGCGAAACCGGTATGGGACGCGGCAGTTGGAACGCTTAGGCTGGATGCAATTGGGAGCTCCGATGCCGCGACTGTAGCGGAGCACTTCCACATGTCAGCCAAGTACTTCCTCAAGGAGTACAGGAAGCTCTGCGCGGCGGTGACCGTGACGGAGTGGAGCGACCAGCTCTTCACGGAGCTCTGGAACATGAAGGTGAAAGGGGCCGCGTGCGAGTCCACGGCTCACAACATGTCGGCCCAGCTGGAGAGCTCGGTCGCTGCCGCAGCGGGTGGGATTCTCGGTCCCATGTGGGCCAAGGTGCAAGACGACAAGCTCCCATCGGCGACGAAGGCTGTGTTGCATGCGTACGTCCCTTAGTTGCTCTCCACACGCTGTTCCTTCGTGTTGACTCTCTGTGTTTCGCAAACGCGTGGTTCGGAACCACGTCTCCGTGTTCGGGGAAACGTAGTGGTTCGACGTTGTGTTTTGTCACATTGTTGTTTCTGTGTTTCGCCGTTCCATGAGGTACCCGTGTTTCGAGGATCCGTGTTTCTAGAGCGTCTAAGGTACGCTCAGCAGCAGGAACAGAAGGCGAAGATGGAGGCCGAGGCCGCCGCGATGGAGGCCGCGGCCGCCGCGGCGGCGGCACTGGCCGCGGCCGCTGATGCAGATGATCGCGCCCCGATCGCCGGAGCGGCCGCCCCGGCTGGCTCACGTGAGCAGCAGGAGGGCAATGACTTGGCCGCGGTCACCGAACAGGAGGAGGCA
>JBBAPY010000405.1:0-1621 GCA_040400635.1 Rhodoferax sp. | reverse complement strand
GCCACCCCGCCGCTTAATGGCGGTGCATCAGGCGCTGCAGAGAGCACCAACGGCGTGGACGTCACCGGCATCGATGGCTTAATATCCAGATAGACGTAAGGGTTTCCGCCCTCGAATTTTACCGGCACCACGATGCCGTCCGGCGACCGCAAAGCCTCCACCGAATGATCCGGGCCCTGTCCAGTTCCGAACTGAGCGGTCCAGCCTATCGCTCGCATCGGCGCGAATCCTAACAGATCGATGGCGAATGTTGGGGACGTGACTGCTTCGCATGCGAGCAAAACATTTGTATGTAAAACGCCATGGATATCGATTAGGTCCGCACAGATTTCCTCGCCGCCGACGGCAGTGTTGATGCCACCGTGTATGTCCGCAACCCGCACGAAGCTCTCGCCTTGGCCAACACCCGCCTGCGCCGCTGTTGCTGGAGTCAAGAAAATACTGCCAGCACCCGTGTCCACGAGGTACTGCGACATTCCTGGGCGAATCCAGGCCATCGACGTCGCCACCGCAGCCTGCAGTGGCTCTGGTACCGAGAAGAAAGTGCCCGGCTGCACCGCAGAGAGAACCGATTTAACCGCCCGCGCCTGAAGCTCCCGATCACTCAGCGGAGGCTTTCGCGATAGCGGTTCTCCATCGGGCCCGAGGAGGAACCCGTCCGATGCGATGCCCGTAGCCTCGTCCGCGCCAACCAGCGCGATGTCCCCAGCGTGCGTCAGAAGAAGGGGCCGCCGTGGTTCGTGCCGTGAGACGTCGCCAATAACCAAAGGTGGCTGTGGATCATCCAACTCGTAAGACACCGGCGCCGGAAGCAAACGAGGTTGCGCGGTCGAGTCGGTCGAAACAGTCGACACCAATGCTGGAACCGCCAACAACCCGGTGCGAGCTGTACTCCTGGCAAAGAACTGGGCTACAGAGGCGGTCAATTGCGCGCGATAGCTCACAGCATGTTTGAACTGAAACGCCACACGCACACATTCTTGCTTAACGTCGTCAAAACACACCGAGGTATTGCCGGTAGCCAAACGGGTACGACGCACGAACACAATGCACGCCGCTGCGAGTTCAGATTTGCACAACGCTGCAGCGTTCCGCGCCCACAGCTCAGCTAACCGTAAACTTTGGATAAAGTGATCCCTGTTCTTGCGAAGCACCCGTAGAAGTGCTGGTAGGATTGTTTTCTCGGTAATCACATCGTTAGCCGCTGCAGCAGCCGCAAAAGCACGCAAACAGGTAGCAACAAACCCACGAAGAAAAAAAGGAACCGACCAAACACGAGTACTGGGTAATTTTCCACGAACCACGGCAATACCATCATCCTTATCACCGGCCGATGGCGAGGAAACCTGTGGTTGTCGTACAGTGCCTGATGCTTCCGCCGCAACTCCGGCATCCATGGCCGGCATCCCACCGGGCACAGTCGCGTTCCCGATACCCATCGATGCCGCCCCCGCATCCATGGGGAATGTCGCCACCGCCCCGACGATGCCTGCCATCGCCAAGGCAGCTGGGCCCGCCGGCCTATCGCCGGTGTCCGCCTGCACCGGCCTTGGGGGGCATCCCGTAGGACGCCCCCCCCCCCCCCCCCCCCCCCCCCCCCCCCCCCCCCCCCCCCCCCCCC
>JBBAPY010000404.1:0-1621 GCA_040400635.1 Rhodoferax sp. | reverse complement strand
GGGGGGGGGGGGGGGGGTGGGGGGGGGGGGGGGGGGGGGGGGGGGGGGGGGGGGCACAAAGCAACGCGATTCCACGGCGCAGCAGCCCCCTGGGCGATGTTTGCCGCGCACCTAGCTCCCGTCGCCATCGTCCAAAATTGGGATATCGAAGCTGACGCTGCAGGGGCTGCGCCGAGCAAAGCGTCGGACTGCGAGCAGGCCGCACTATGCCTGCATGCACGCACGAGCTTGGTCAGCATGCATTCTGGTGGCTGACGCAGGCCTGCGCGGGACGCTGAGACACCGTGGCGCTGCGCACGGCTGTGTACTGACTACGCTACAAGCCCTGAGCTCGCGGGTGGCGTCCCATCGGCAGCGGAACAGCGCCAATCGGCACCATCAGTGCGTTCCAGGACTCGCGTAACATGCTCCGCCGCTGGCAACTGCCGTTAAGCTGTCACAAGTGAGCAATTGGCAGGCGCCCAGAGCCCGTTGCAGCTCTTGGGCGTCGATACATGCAAGGATGCGACCTCTTCGCAGCCAGCAACAATCGTGCGGTTCCGGGCGCATAGCGAGAGCACGCTGCATCATTCGCCTGCACTCCGAGGGTTGTGAGGTCGTGTCACGACCAGTGCTGCCACTGCCAGCTGCCCCCAGCCCGCGAGACCGCTGGGCGCCACCATTGCCGCTCCGACATCGCATTCGGCGTTGTCAAGCGCGCTGGGGATTGCCAGAAATGCAGACTCAAGCTGTTCACTCCCAGTCGAGAAGTTCGCACCTTTTGGTTGGGCGATGGCAGCCCCGGAGCCTGACACTTGCTGCTAACTGCCTCCGAATGCGCAGATGTGCGATTTGCTAACGTTGCGGCGCTGTGTGTGCATACGGGATTTGAGCAATTCGATGGAGAATTCCCATCATCGACCCTTCAGTCCAGGATTGAGATTTTGACAGGATTTACTAAGACACCTACAGTGGTGGGATTAAGCTTTCATACTGGAGCATCCAATGCAGGCGAGGACATTGCTAGATGCTGTGTCTACTGCTTTCAGCGCTCTACCGTAGATGCAGCCTTCACCGCGCAGGGACGGGAGCTACACACAAGCTTCACAGTTGGGCCGCATGCAGGAATGCTCTAGGATGTTTGGGGCCCCGTTAAACACCCAGATTGTAAGCCTTCAAGCAGAGGGTGCGTCCACATGGCCACCTCACGACTCATCACTCCACCATCACATGATTCGCAGGCTGCCAGGCAGAATACACTATCCTGATGGCTGGACCCGGGGCTTTAGATAAAAACCCTAAAATCCTGGACCCGGATGAATTACCCGCCCCAGCGAAATCCCAACGCCGTGGCCCACGGCGATGGCCATCCCTGGCTGTAATTAATTATTTACGGTACGAGCTGAGGCGCGACTGAGGAGGCATGGTGCATGGACCAGAGGGCGCAACTGCCACCGCCACGACCGTTCCATTCACTGGCTGCGCTCTCTGTCCAATTCTCCGGATGTCTGCCGCAATCGCGCCCCAACGAGGATCCCAATACCGTGCTCCATGACGGCGGCCAGGGCTGTTTGAAGTGCCCATCCATCCGTCATTTTGATCGGCTCTCCGATCAATTTTGCCAATCGCTTGATCGGCTCTC
>JBBAPY010000403.1:0-1635 GCA_040400635.1 Rhodoferax sp. | reverse complement strand
CCACGGCCACCAGGCTGGCCAGCAGATCAAAGCTTTGGTAGTGCGTTGGGTCTGACATGGCTTTATGGCGCACTGGCCACGCCCCCGGGCAAGCGCCCTATTTCGCGGCGCAGACTGACGATGTCGGCTTCGGTCCTGTCCAGGCGGGCTTTGAGCTCAGTTTTACGATCCAGGTATTTTTGGTAGTTGCGGGTTTCAGAGCCCAGTTTTTCAGGCTCGCCGCCCTGGTATTCCTGTTTGAGCTCGGCCAACTGGCTTTGCGCCTTTTTCAGCTCGGATTCCAAAATGGTGCGTGCTTCTGTGTCTTTTAAGCGCTGCGCCTGTGCATCCTGTCGCACTGCGGGGCGCGCTAACTTGGCGCCCGAGGCTTTATCGGCAGGAAGCAGGTTCACATTGCCAGTGGTGATCAGGGTACAAGTCTTTTCCTGTGCGCGGGAGACCATATTGGTGTACTCATTACCGCAGCGATAAATGCGGTCCTGCGCATACGCGCCACCGTTCGCCAGCACAGCAAGAAGCAGTGCGAGTCCAGGAAACAGAAATAGGCGTATCATCAGACTGCTCAACAAAAAAGACGGCCGTGGCCGTCTTTTTGTGCGATGCCTTGCGACACTACCGACAGGCATGCAAGCAGTTGCCCGCATGCCTGGCAGGTGGGTCGCGAAGACGGCATTACAGCGAATAATACATATCAAATTCAATAGGATGGGTGGACTGGCGCAGACGCGTCACTTCGCCCATTTTGAGTTCGATGTAGGCTTCGAGCATGCTTTGGGTAAACACGCCGCCCTTGGTCAGGAATGCATGGTCGGCAGCGAGGCAGTCTAGTGCCTGGTCCAGGCTATGGCAGACGGTGGGGACCAAAGCGTCCTCTTCCGGCGGCAGGTGGTACAGGTCTTTAGTCGCGGCTTCGCCGGGGTGGATTTTGTTTTCCACGCCGTCCAAGCCCGCCATCATCAGCGCCGAGAAGCCCAGGTAGGGGTTCATCAGGGGATCGGGGAAGCGTGCTTCAATACGCCGACCTTTGGGGTTGGCCACAAAGGGAATACGGATGGATGCCGAGCGGTTGCGCGAGGAATAGGCCAGCTTGACCGGTGCCTCATAGCCAGGAACCAGGCGCTTGTAGCTGTTGGTACCGGGGTTGGTGATGGCGTTGAGGGCGCGCGCGTGCTTGATGATGCCGCCGATGTAGTACAAGGCAAAGTCGGACAAACCGGCATAGCCGTCACCGGCGAACAGGTTTTTGCCGTCTTTCCAGATGGACTGGTGCACATGCATGCCCGAGCCATTGTCGCCAACGATAGGCTTGGGCATGAAGGTGGCGGTTTTGCCGAAGTTGTGGGCCACGTTTTGCACTACATACTTCAGGATCTGGGTCCAGTCAGCGCGCTGCACCAGGGTGCTGAACTTGGTGCCGATTTCGTTTTGACCGGCGCCAGCCACTTCGTGGTGGAACACCTCTACCGGTACGCCGAGCTGCTCAAGGATGAGCGACATTTCAGCGCGCATGTCTTGGGTGCTGTCGACCGGTGGCACGGGGAAGTAACCGCCTTTGACGGTGGGGCGGTGCCCTTTATTGCCGCCGTCCATGACTTTGCCGCTATTCCAAGGTGCTTCTGCTTCGTCGATTTTGAA
>JBBAPY010000402.1:0-1672 GCA_040400635.1 Rhodoferax sp. | reverse complement strand
TGAAAACGTTCGCCACTACCTGCTCGACTTGCAATCACGCCTGACTGGCGCGGTGTCGGACATGGATGGCGGCAGTTTTGTGGTCGATCCCTGGAGCAAACCGCCAGGCGAAACCCTGCAAGGCGACGGCATCACCCAAATATTGGAAGGTGGCCCGGTGTTTGAGCGCGCTGGCGTGGGCTTTTCCCATGTGCGCGGGCCGCGTTTGCCGCCCAGCGCCACCCAGCACCGTCCTGAACTGGCGGGCTCCGGTTTTGAGGCCATTGGCGTGTCCTTGGTGTTTCACCCCCGCAACCCCTATGCGCCCACGGTCCATATGAATGTGCGCATGTTGGCCGCCAAAGCGCCTGACGGCAGCCCGGTGTGCTGGTTTGGCGGCGGCATGGACCTGACGCCGATTTATGGTTTTGAAGAGGACGCGGTGCATTTTCACCAAAGCTGCAAAACCGCTTTAGACCCTTTTGGCGCCGACAAATACCCGCGCTTTAAAACCTGGTGCGACGAGTATTTTTTTCTGAAACACCGCAACGAGCCGCGCGGCATAGGCGGCGTGTTTTTTGACGATTTTTCCGAACTCGGCCAGGACGGCAGTTTTGCTATGTTGCGCGCGCTGGCCGATGCTTTTGTGCAGGCCTATTTCCCCATTGTGCAGCGACGCAAAGACATGGCTTACACCGAACGCGAGCGCGCTTTTCAGCTGTACCGGCGCGGGCGTTATGTGGAGTTCAACCTGGTGTGGGACCGGGGCACGCATTTCGGCTTGCAATCCGGTGGGCGCACCGAGTCCATCCTGTTGTCCATGCCGCCCCAAGTCAGCTGGTCTTACCAGCACCAGCCGCAAGCGGGCAGCCCTGAAGCGGCTTTGTACCAGCAGTTTTTGGTGCGGCGGGACTGGGTTTGAGCGCAGGCGAGCGCATCGGCGTTTTCGGCGGCGCCTTTGACCCGCCGCATACCGGGCACCTGGCGCTGGCCAGAGCCGCGCTGGCGCAGCTGGATTTAACGCAACTGCGCATCGTGCCCACCGGGCAAGCCTGGCACAAAGCGCGCGATCTCTCCGGCGCCGCTCACCGACTGGAAATGTGCCGTTTGCTGTTTGCGCCTTTGCCCGATGTATGGGTCGATGACTGCGAAATACGCCGCGGCGGGCCGAGTTATACCGTGGACACGCTGGAGGCTTTACGTGTGCAACGGCCTGGCGCCCGGCTCATGCTTTTGGTAGGTCAGGACCAGGCGGCCGGCTTGCCTCAGTGGCACCGGGCCGACGAATTGGCCCAGCTAGCTATAATTTGGGTCGCTGTCCGTCCCGATGCGACGGGTCAAGTCGCCCCCTTGGAGCCTGACTTGTGCACCCGGTTTTCATTGCATACCCTGCCCATGGCGGCCCAAGCCGTCAGTTCCACCGACATTCGCGAGCGCATTGCCCGCCGCCAAGCTACCCAAAGCTTGTTAACCGAACCGCTTGAACGCTATATTGAGCACCACCACCTTTACCAAACGCCCTGATGACCACTTCCCACGCTAACAAGAAAAACGATATTCAAAAACTACAGCGCGCCATCGTCGATGGCCTGGAGGACGTGAAGGCGCAGGACATTCGGGTGTTTGATACCGAGGAACTTTCGGCCTTATTCGAGCGGGTGATCGTGGCCTCGGGCACGTCCAACCGCCAAAC
>JBBAPY010000401.1:0-1675 GCA_040400635.1 Rhodoferax sp. | reverse complement strand
GGGAGGAAACAAGTTGGATGGGGTCATGGCTGTGGACAGTGATACCCCCGAGGATACTTGCTGGCGAATCCGCGCGGTGGCGTTCAGGTAAACCACATTGCCGCAGGCGCCGCCTACGGATTGCAGCGCCTCGACTGCGGGCACGCCCGCCGCGAACAAGGTCGCCAGCGTACGGGTCCAGCGTGCAATACAGGATTTTCGAATGACATCGCCAAACACAGGCAACTTCAGTAGCAGCCGATCGCGCTGGGCCTGCAGTTTTTCACTGGAACGAATGGCGCGGGCAAGAAAAATACATCCGCCTAGCAAGCCGGCGAAAATCAAAAACCAGTAGCGGACGAAAAACTCACTGAACGCAATGACCATCAGCGTAGGGCCCGGTAACTCGCTGTCCAGGGACGCGAAAACTTGCTTGAAAGCGGGCACGACAAAGAGCATGAATACCGCCACCACGGCAGCTGCGACCGCCATCACGGCAATCGGGTAGCTGAGGGCGGACTTCATCTTGGCCTTGAGGGCCTCGGTTTTTTCCATGTACAGCGCCAGGCGGTCGAGTAAGCTGTCCAAAATACCCGCGGATTCACCGGCAGCTACCAAATTGCAATAAAGCGCATCAAATTGCCGGGGGTGCTTGCGAAACACCGCGCTCAGGGATGAGCCGGTCTCAACGTCGCTGCGTATGGCATTGACCATACGGCCCATGGACGGGTTGCTGCTGCTCTGAGCGACGATCTCAAATGACTGCAGCAGCGGGATGCCTGATTGGATCATCGTGGAGAGTTGGCGCGTAAAGAGTGCTATCTCCTTGGCTTGGATGCCCTGCGCCATATAAAAAAGCGGCTTGGACACGGCGCTGGGCCGAATGCCCTGTCTGCGCAATGCCGCCCGCGCGGCCGCTTTGCTGGCGGCGCGTAACTCGCCTTGAAGGTGCTGACCCCTGCGGTCCACCCCTTTCCATTTAAATACCGTGTCGTCTGCAGCTGTCTTACTCGCAGCTGCGGTTCCTTGTGTTGGCATTTTTATCTCCCCCTTTTGTCACGCATTGGTCAGCGCTAGTACTTCCTCCAAGGAAGTTAAACCCAGTTTGACTTTACTCAAGCCAGATGCGCGCAGCGTTTTCACCCCCTCGCGCTCGGCCTGTACCGCGATTTCCATGGCCGAGCCATCACGCAAAATAATGGCTTGAATTGCGTCCGAGATGGGCATCACCTGGTAGATGCCCACCCGCCCTTTGTAGCCATGGTTGCAAGCACTACAGCCCACCGGTCGGTAGGGCTTCCAGCTGCCGTCAATATCTTCTTGCTTGAATCCCGATTCCACCAAGGTTTCGATTGGCAGATCGAAGGCTTCTTTGCATTGGACACACAGACGGCGGGCCAAGCGTTGTGCGCTGATCAATATCACGCTGGCGGCAATATTGAAGGCGGGTACGCCCATATTGCGCAAACGGGTGAGCGTGGTGGGCGCGTCGTTGGTGTGCAGCGTGGAGAGCACCAAGTGCCCGGTCTGGGCGGCTTTCATGGCAATGTCAGCAGTCACCAGATCACGGATCTCGCCGACCATGATGACGTCCGGGTCTTGCCGTAAAAAGGATTTCAGCGCGGCGGCAAAGGTCAGCCCCGCCTTGTCGTTCACGTCGACCTGGTTCACGCCAGGCAAATTGATCTCCGACGGA
>JBBAPY010000400.1:0-1698 GCA_040400635.1 Rhodoferax sp. | reverse complement strand
GACTCGGCCGGTGTGTCTGAAAAATCTTCATCGGTTGTTGCATGACAGCGCTGCGCCATTTTTTGCTGGCGCTGCAATTTTTCACTCGCATTCCAATCACCGGCAGGCTGGCCGATTGGGTGGGCTTTAGCCCGGCGATGTTGCGAGCTAGTGCGGCGTACTTCCCAGCCGTTGGGGTGGTCATCGGCGGCCTGGTCGTGATGTTGACTGCGGCACTGATGCACTACTTGCCCGCTGCGTATGCGCCGCTGGTAGCGGCAGCACTGGGCACGGCTTGGAGCGTGTGGCTGACCGGCGCTTTTCATGAAGACGGGCTGGCCGATGTGGCAGACGGCCTGGGCGGCAGCTATGACCGGGACCGGGCGCTCATCATCATGAAAGACTCGCGCGTGGGTGCCTTTGGTGCCATTGCCGTGGTACTCGCTTTACTCAGCAAAGTGGCGCTGCTGGCCTTGCTGGGTGCAGTCGGCGTGGTTTGGATGTGTTTTGCTTTGATGGCTGGTCATGTGATTTCGCGCACCTGGCCATTGCTCATCATTAGATGGCTGCCACATGTGGGCGACGAAGCGGGATCCAAGTCCAAGCCTTTGGCCGATCAAATCAGCACAAGCAGTTTGGCCGTCGCTTTGTTCTGGTGTGCAGGTGCACTCGCCTTGAGTACCTGCATCGCAGCGGCTGTGTTAACCGGATCCGATCCGCTAACGCTGGTAATGGCGCAAATGCTGCCCGTGCTGAAAGTCTTGGCCTGCGGCGGTCTGGCCAGCGCGTTGGTCTTTGTTTATTTGTTGCGTTTGTTTGCGCGGCGTTTGCAAGGCTTTACGGGCGACTGCCTGGGTACCACGCAACAGGTGTGTGAAATTGCGTTTTACCTGGGCTGCACGCTGGCTTTAGGTAGCGGCCATTAAGCGCCGGCGGCAAAAGCACTATGGCGCTGTGGATAGTCAGACACGCCAAGCCGCTGATCGCAAGTGGCGTCTGTTACGGCGCGTTGGATGTAGCGGCGGATACACAACACACCTTGCTAGTCGCCCGTGCATTGGCGCAAGCGCTGCCACTGAATTGCAACGTTCGGGTGTCGCCCTTGCGGCGTTGCATGCAACTGGCCGATGCTCTCTCAGACATACGGCCTGAGTTGAATCCGCAGACTGACACGCGCTTGCGAGAAATGGACTTCGGCACATGGGAGGGCGTGGCCTGGGACGCGATTCCCCTGGCAGCCATGCAAGCCTGGACCGATGATTTCGGCGCACACCGCTTTGGCGGTGCGGAAAGCGCTAACCAGGTATTGGCCCGGGTTACAGACTTGTGGGATGCCGCGCGGCAACATCTTGATGAACCCCAGGTGTGGATTACCCATGCCGGAGTGGCGCGCGCCGTGCGCTTGCTGTCACAAGGGTTCCGAAGCGTTAGCAGTGCCAGCCAATGGCCTAAGGATGCGCCCAGCTATGGAGAGTGGTGGCGCATTGATTTTTAAACCAGCTAAGTGGCAAGGTTGGCTGGAAATTTTGCCTTTTGAAACGCGCCTTACGATGGCCCTGCTACCCGTAACTACTTGCCGATTTCCTCTTTTATTTTGATGCTTTGCACGCTCTGAAAAACGAAATTTCATTCAGCTTGGTTCAAAGCACGTTTCGCCGCAACCCACAAATTCACGGCTCGGAACCAAGTCCGAAAAAGTCATGAGGTTTTGAGACAAAC
>JBBAPY010000399.1:0-1701 GCA_040400635.1 Rhodoferax sp. | reverse complement strand
GGGGGGGGGGGGGGGGGGGGGGGGGGGGGGGGGGGGGGGGGGGGGGGGGCGAGTGGCGAGTGGCGAGTGGCAAAAAAGATAGAGAGAGAGCGTACCTCTGGTGGCGTTGATCTCTTGGGTGGTCGCCTCGGCCTCGGTCAGGCGGCCGTTAATGGCAGTCGAGGTGGTCTTGGAGCGGGCAAGGGCATTGATGAGCTCCTGTGAAGAGGCGCGGGTTGGGGGAAAGGGAAAGGAAAAGTGGGAGGGGCGTCAGAGGCTCCCAAATATAAATGGGAGTGCATTGTGGGTACCTCATCGTCCAGAATATTCCCCGAGGCGTTTGCGAGCATGCTGAGGATTTGCTCCTCGATCTCGAGCAGCTGCCGCTGGTCCGAGGCGATGGACACGACGAGCTTGTCCTTTCGCTCCTCTAGGTCGGGGCGCTCGTTCTTGATGACGTCCACGAGCAGCTGGTCCTCGAGGCCTTTCATCGTCACGGTGAAGTTGATGACCGTCACCTTGATGCAGACCTCGGGCATGTAGTGCGGGTTGGCGAGCTTGGTGGTGATGAGGAACTTGAATTCCTCGCTGTAGGGCACGTCCGTGTCGCCGAGGCGCAGAAGCATCTGACCAGCGCGCTTGAAGACCTGTTTCAGTAGCACCGGCTCGAGCGAAGGGTCCAGCTCCTGTCCCACGTTCTCGAGCAGGACAGGGGCGCCGTACCGAATGCCGTTCTCGAGAGTGCGCAAGAACTCCTTCTCCGTCAGTTTGATGATCTGCAGGTTCTTGGACGCGTACATGTTGCGCACCCAGCGGTTGGCCTGGCCCTGCGGATCGATCATCAGAGGCCAGCGGCGGCCCATCGTGGTCAGCAGACCATTTTCGCAGCTGAAGTCGTCGGCGGGGAGGCCGTCGATTTGCCAGCCTCTGAGGACGACAGGCTCGGCAAGGGCATTGAGCAACGTGAAGTCGCCGCAAGGAATGCCCAGGCCCTTGCAAGCTTGCACCCACTTGCCCACAATTCTCGCGCGGAATTGCGATGTGAAGGGGCCGAGGTAGGCGAGGCAGCCTGCAGCGAGACACATGTCTCCGACCAGGTTCACCAGCGCGTCCTTCAACTGGCTGGCCGACGACTGCCATCGCACCTTCTCGCCGCCCAAGCCACCGAGCAGCTGCCCCGCGCGAACGAGCTGCATTTTGGCCCTCTCTGCTTGCGCCTCCAGGTCCGCCTTCTTCTGAATCGTGTCGGCCAAGAGCTTCTGCAGCCCCGCGACTCTGTCCAGCACCTCTTGCAGAGCCGACTTCTTCACCCCCAGCTCCTTCATCGTCACCGCCAGCTGGTCCTCGGCCTCCTTCAAGGCGGCCTTCTTGGGCTCGATACCCTTGGCCACCTTGTCGTACACCACCATGGCGCGCACCCACATGCACAGGCACATGGCCGCGGAGCTTTGCTTCCTGAAAGGGCGAGGGAAAAAAATTAAATTTGCAGAGTAAAAAAGCGGTGTGAGGTCTTTCGAGTGCGATCTTACTTGATTTCGTCGGGCAAGAAGCGCGGGTCGTCGTAGTACTTCTTGACCTTCTGGATGATCTTCTTCTCGATGTTGTCCTTGTCGTAGTCCTGGAGAGAGGGGCGACAAGGAAGGGGCGAAAGAGCAAAAGAGATGAGAAAATAGAAGAAGAAACAACAGAGGAGACTTGAGTAGGGAAAGGGGAAAATGAGGA
>JBBAPY010000398.1:0-1703 GCA_040400635.1 Rhodoferax sp. | reverse complement strand
CCAAAGCGGGCGCCAAAACCGGCCAGACCAATGAAGTGGGCGCGCTTGTAGGCGACGGTGGCGCCCAAAAAGGTGGTTGCCACCAGCAAGTAGCGGCCGATTTCTTCGGACCAGCTCAGCGAGTGCCCCATATAGCGCGCCAGCACCTGGATGAACAAGATCACAGAAATGGTGACGCCCACCACCAGCAACAATTTTTCGACCAGGCCATTGACCTGCTCACTCAGGGCCAGCAATCGGTGGCTAAAACGCATGGGAACTCCGAACAGAAAAAAATGCGGCGCCGCAGCCCCAGGCCGCCGCGCCGCAGGTCACGCAAAAGCGCTTACTTGAGGGTCTTGCGAATGTCGTCGACGATCTTTTTGGTGTCGCCACTCAGGGATTCATAGACGGGTTCGGTCTTGGCGCGAAAGGCCGCCAAGTCGGGGTTTTCCACCACCAGCATCCCGGCGGCCTTGAGTCCGGCCAGTTGGCTGGCTTCGTTGTCGCGCACAAAGCGGCGACCGGCAATGGAGGCCGTCTTGGCGGCGTCCATAAACACCTTGCGGTCCGCTGCGGGCAGTTTGTCCATGAAGGGCTTGCTCCCCACAAACACCAGCGCGGAGTACACGTGGCGGGTGATGGACAGGTACTTCTGGCCGGCTTCATTGAGCTTGCCCGCCGAGATCACGGAAATCGGGTTTTCCTGACCGTCAAGCACGCCTTGCTGCAGTTGCGTGGTGATGGGCCAGGCCATAGGGGTCGGGTTGGCGCCAATGGCGCGCCAGATCGCCAGGTGGGTGGGCGACTCCATGGTGCGGATTTTCAGACCCTTGAGGTCTTCGGGGCCGTTGACGGCGCGCTTGGAGTTGGTGACGTTGCGAAACCCGTTGTCCAGAAAGTGCATGCCGACCAGGCCGGCTTTGTCAAAGCGCTTGAGCAGGTCCTGGCCAATCGGGCCATCCAGCACCTTGTCGGAGGCTTCGTAGGAACTGAACAGGAAGGGCATCTCCAGCGCCTTGATTTCAGGCACAAAGGCTTCAATCGGGCCGGTGGTGCAAACGCTCATCTGCACGGTGCCCAGTTGCAGTTGTTGCAGCACCTGGGTTTCGCTGCCCAGGGCGGCGGAGTGGTGGACGATCACGTCGTATTTGCCGGGTAGGGCCTTGTCGACTTCTTCCTTGAACTTCTGCGCCGCGAAGGTGTGGGCGAAGGTGGGGCCGGTGACGACGCCAATATTCACCTTTTCGGCCGCCTGTGCGGGCAGGCACAGAGCCAAGCCGATGGCGCAGGCCAGCGCGGTCAACGTACGGGAGACGCGTTTCATATTTTTCCTTGGAAGAGGGGAGAGTTGGCGCTGTCAGTCCCTACGGGGGCAGCGGGCAGGCCCGGCGTGCGGGGGTCAATCATCATACATTGGCATCCGGCCGGTTTGACCGGGTGCATTCCCTTTGGCAAGCAGCACCGTCAAGCAGGGGCGTTGGCCTGTTTTCGCGCCCCAGGGGGCTCAATCGTCGCCGTCGCCACCATCGTCATCGGCGCTTTTGTGGCAACGCACGCAGTTGTCCAGATCGCGGATGTTTTCCTTGCGGTGTTTGCGCTGGATGCGCTCCACGGTGTGTTCGTGGCAGCCGTAGCAGGTGTAGCGGCTGTAGTCGTTGTTGACGTGGCAGGTGGCGCATTCCACGTTGTGGTCGCGGTCGAGCACAAACAATGTGTCGTGG
>JBBAPY010000397.1:0-1707 GCA_040400635.1 Rhodoferax sp. | reverse complement strand
TTATTGTCCCAAATCAGGGTTTGCCGCGCGCAGGCCCGTCTGGGCTGCCTCGGGACTGCGCAGCTGAGCCCGACTGCTTTGCAGACTTTGCAGGATTTCCTGCGCTTGCAAATAGAACGTGGCGCCAGCCGCGGTAAGCCGTGTGGGGTAGGAACTGCGGTCCACCAGATCGACGCCGGCCCAGGCTTCGAGCGACTGGATGCGGCGCGAAAAAGCCGATTGCGTCACATGGCGCAGTTGCGCTGAGCGGCTGAAACTACGTGTCTCGGCCAGCGATACAAAGTCTTCCAGCCATTTGGTATCCATTGCCTTGTGCCGCCTTTTTGTGCAGCGCTTAAGCACTGCTTTGTTGCAGCGCCCACATGCTGGCGTAACGGCCTTGCTGTTGCAGCAAGGCCTGGTGGGTGCCGCGCTCGACAATGCGGCCGTTGTCCATCACCAGGATTTCATGGGCGTCCACGACGGTGGACAGACGGTGCGCGATCACCAATGTGGTCTTGCTTTGTGCAATGCGCTGCAGCTCGGCTTGGATGGCGCGCTCATTGGCCGAATCCAGCGCACTGGTGGCTTCGTCAAACACGAGAATCGGCGGGTTTTTAATTAGGGTGCGCGCAATCGCTACACGCTGTTTTTCGCCGCCCGAAAGTTTGAGGCCGCGCTCGCCCACCATAGTGGCATAGCCGGCCGGGGTGCTGGCAATAAAGTCGTCGATATGCGCGGCGCGCGCCGCTTCCTGCACTTGTGCCAGGGTGCTGCCAGGACGGCCATAGGCGATGTTGTATTCGACGGTGTCGTTAAACAGCACGGTGTCTTGCGGCACGATGCCGATGGCAGCGCGCAAGCTGGTTTGCGTCAGGTCTCGGATATTCTGTCCGGCAATGAAAATACCGCCTTGCTGCACATCGTAAAAGCGGTAGAGCAAGCGCGCCAGTGTGCTTTTGCCCGAACCCGACGGCCCTACGACCGCCACGGTTTTTCCAGCAGGTATTTCCAGGCTGATGTCGTGCAACAAGGGTCGCGCGGGGTCATAAGCAAAAAATACATGCGCAAAGCGCACGCTGGCCTGTAATTGGCCGGTAGCGTCTTGTTCATGCAACTGCACATCGCGGGCGCCGGGCGCATCGGCAATTTCCTGCTCGCGTTCGAGCAGGGTGAACATTTTTTCCAGGTCGGCCAGGTTTTGTTTCAGCTCCCGGTAAATCGCACCCAGAAAATTGAGCGGTATGTAAATCTGGATCATGAAGGCATTGACCATGACCAGATCGCCTAGCGTCATACGGCCATCTACCACGCCCTGGGTGGCACGCCAGAGCATGGCCACCAGACCGCTGGCAATGATGAGTTGCTGGCCGGCATTGAGCATGCTTAAGGTGCGTTGGCTTTGCAAGGCGGCCCGGCGGTAGCGCTCCAGGTTTTCGTCATAACGCCGGGCTTCGAATTCTTCGTTGTTAAAGTATTTGACAGTTTCAAAGTTCAGCAGCGAATCGATGGCGCGGCTATGGGCCTTGGAGTCCAGCTCGTTCATGCGCTTACGAAACTGGGTGCGCCACTCGGTCATGCTGATGGTGAACAGGATGTAGAGGACCAGCGCAATGATGGTGATACCGGCAAACCAGACATCAAATTTGACGGCTAGCAACGTCAGCACCAATCCCACTTCGATCAGCGTGGGAACAATGCTGTAGAGCGAATACGACACCAGGGAAT
>JBBAPY010000396.1:0-1716 GCA_040400635.1 Rhodoferax sp. | reverse complement strand
AAACTCGTGTACCCCCCTACACGGTTTTGGCGAATGGCGGTAATTTGCGGACATGGCTGTACACGCATCCAGTTGATGCATGGTGATTTTGATGGTTTTTCGGGCTTTGCGTGGCCCTGTCGAGCGGCCTCAGGTCGTTCGGGCTTTTCGCTCCGGGCAGAGTTGACTGTACAGCCGCTCAAACACGGTATGCACACAGTCATTCTCACCCAGCCCCAGTGCCCAACGCCCGGCGTGCTTGATCATGCGACCGGCCTTGCATATGATTTCTTGTATCACCGTCTTCATACGTCGGCGCTTGGCCGGATGGCGTGGTGGTGCGTCTTTGCCAAGGAGTGCATTCTGACCAATCAGGCGCAAGATGTTCATCGCAACCGCTGCCAAGGCGCAAACCAGGAAGTTGGTGTCAAACTTGCCGCTGGGCAGGCGCTCCAGGTCCATGTCCGTCTTGAACTCGGAATGGAACTGCTCGTGCGTGGCGTGATCCTTGTACAGGTCAATGACCTGTTGCATCGTAAATTTCTGCGGCAATGTGGTCGTCCAGCCTTCGAGTTCATAGGCGGGCAACAACAGCGCGTTGCCATGTTTGTCTATGGTGCGTTCGGTCAGGCGCAGTACGCGGCGCGCCGGATTGGACTCACTACCAACGCCCTCCAGTTGCAGTGCCTCAGTCCACATACACATGCGTTTGCCCTCGCGTTCATGGCACCACATCGTTTGGGCATCGGCCACACGCTTTGCGGCAATGGCCTCCACCGGCGTGCTGCGGGGGTTCCACTTGATGATGAAGGCGATCTCGCGCACCAAGGCCGTAGCCTGATTGCAGACCTCTTGCATGATCTTCACCGAACACAGGCCCGAGTCGGCACGAAACAAAAGCGGCTGTGTCGTCAGCTTGGCTGCCATGGGCAAGACCCGCTCCAGGTTCAGGGTGGTTTCCATTGCCGAATGCTGCACGCCGGGGCGCAAAGCCAGCTCCAGGCAGTAGCCCAAAGAGCCCAGGTAGGTCGCGCTCGGGGTGTAGCCGTCAACCCCCTGGTAGGTGCGCCCCACAGCTTCCTTTTTGGTGCCAGAGTTGTTCATCACAAACGTGTCCCAGTCCACGGCCATATAGCCGCAGGGCAACGCACCAAAGTCGATGGGGCCACTGGCGTACTTGGCTGTGAGCAGGGCGGTGTTGAATTCCTCAGCCAGGTCAAACCACGATGGCGCATGGTTGTCCATGCGTTGGCGCAAGGTTGGCGACGATGGCACGGTCTGTATGCCCAGCGAGCGTTTGAAGAACGCATCCCCGCGAAAGCTTTCGATGGCGTCGAAGTCGTTTTTGCCTTGCACCAGCAAGCCAAGGTAGGACTTCAAGATGTTGCTGTTGGTGATACCACCATTGCCCACGGAGAACTTGCGGTCAACGCGGGCCTCAATGTTCATGCGTTTGAAGTATTGCCCCACCAAGGCCAGTCCGGCGTTCGATGTGAGGTCGTAGGGCAGCTTTTTGATTACAAAGTCGGTCATGCGGGTTTCACCTTTAGGGTGAAACCTCATATGGGGGCAAGATCGTTGATTTCAATAGAGAAATTCACATTCTTTCCTGCCAGGTCACGGATTCAGGTCCTCTTTAGTCGTGAACCATACGCCCTCTCATTGTCGCACGGGACAGGGTGCGTTTCAGGTCATCGGCCTGAAAACGCGGGACCATTTTTCTGCGGGTAAACCCCA
>JBBAPY010000395.1:0-1717 GCA_040400635.1 Rhodoferax sp. | reverse complement strand
AGGGCGTGGTTTTGTCGCAGCCCATCAGCAGCACCACGCCGTCAATCGGGTTGCCGCGAATGCTTTCTTCCACGTCCATGCTGGCCAGGTTGCGAAACAGCATGGCCGTGGGGCGCAACTGGGTTTCGCCCAGGGACATCACCGGAAACTCCAGCGGGAAACCACCGGCCTCGTAGACGCCGCGCTTGACGAACTCGGCCAACTCCCGGAAGTGCCCGTTGCAGGGGGTGAGTTCACTCCAAGTGTTGCAGATGCCAATGACCGGACGGCCGTCGAGCTCGTCGTGCGGATAGCCCTGGTTCTTGATCCAGCTGCGGTGCACAAAACCATCCTTGTCGTTGCGGCCAAACCAGGCCTGGCTGCGGCGAACCGGGTATTTTTTGGAATCCATTGCGTAGTCCTCTTGAATGCTTTTTGTGGTGCGCCGGCCCGTGGGCGGCGGATACCGGGCATCCTAGCAAGGCACCCTGATTAAGGAAAATCAAGTTATGCGTGGCCGGCATATGCAAATTGCAATAGATCAGGCGCGTGCGGCCGCCTTGCGCTTATGCCGTATTGGCGAGCCGGTCGGCGTCGGCTGGCTCTGCGGACGTGGCGGCCAGGCCGTAAACAGTTTGCGCAGTCTCCCGAATTGCGCGCAGCATGACTTCTGCTGCCGGTGACAGCAGCCGGTCGCGCCGGGTGATGATGCCAAAGGCTTCCATTTGGCAGGGCAGGTCAATCGGCAGGACCGACATCAGGCCGTGCTCTGCGTAATAGTGCGCCACATCGGTGGCCAGCACGCTGAGCATGTCGCTCTTTTGCAGCATCTTGCTGGTAAACAGTAGCGCCCCGGTCTCGATCAGGTTCACGGGCGTGCGCAGTCCGATCTCCTGGAACATCAGGTCAAAGCGGTGGCGCAGCACGCTGCCTGCGGGCGGAACAATCCAGCCTGCATCCGTCATGTCGGTCAGCTTCAGGCCGGTCGCGCTCAGCAAGGGATGCCCGGTGCGTGCCACCACGCTGATGGGTTCCTCGGTGAGCACCTCGTAGCGCAGATCGCTCTTGTCGTGCTGCGCAAACAGTCGCGCCACCAGAATGTCGAGCTTGTTCTGGTTCAGTTTTTCGATCAGCACATCGCTGGTCTCAATTTGCAGGGAGACGCGCAAATTGGGATGGTCGGCCTTGACCCTTTGCACGGCCTCGGGCAACAGCATCAGCCCGGGGGAGGTGATGGCCCCGACGCTGACCTGGCCAAACTGGCCCGCCTTGGCCGATTGCAGTTCGTCGTGCGCCTGGTTCAGCGAGGCCAGCGCCACCCGTGCGTGTCGGATCATGGTCTCGCCATACCAGGTGGGGCGCATGCCGCGTGGCAGGCGCTCGAACAGCGACACCTCCAGCACGTCTTCCAGGTCCTTGAGCAGTTTGGATGCGGCGGGCTGGCTCATGTTGAGCACCTGCGCGGCGCGGTGGATGTTGCCTTCCTCGGCCAGCGCCACCAGCAGGAGCAATTGCCGTGTCTTGAGCCGGGCGCGGATAAACCAGTGGTTGTAATTCGTCATGGGACGAGTGTGCGCCGATCACTGTTGCCAAGGGTAAATACCAATCCTGAAATCGATATGCAAAGTGATCAAGAATCGATTGGAGGATTATCAATCTAGTTCGTATGATGGGCTTCAGATGGCCAGTCGGCAAAAGCGATAGGGCCTCTGGCAGCGTGGCACAGCTTCAATCTTCA
>JBBAPY010000394.1:0-1721 GCA_040400635.1 Rhodoferax sp. | reverse complement strand
TGATTTGGGACAATAAGCCACTTATGCCAGCCCAATACCAACCCCAAACCTTCAGCATCACCCGCCCCGACGACTGGCATTTGCATGTGCGTGACGGTGCTGCTTTGCAGGCTGTGGTACCCCACACCGCAGCCCAGTTTGGCCGCGCGCTCATCATGCCCAACCTCAAACCGCCGGTCACCAGCACCGCGCAGGCGATGGCCTATCGTGAGCGCATACACGCTGCGGCAGCGGCGGCGGGCCACAGCGCGTTTGAGCCTCTGATGACCCTGTACTTGACGGACCAGTTGCCGCCCGATGAAATACTGCGCGCGAAGGATGCGGGCATTGTTGGCGTCAAGCTCTACCCAGCCGGTGCCACCACCAATAGCGATGCCGGTGTCACCGATATGCGCAAAACCTACGCCACGCTAGAGGCCATGCAGCGCGCAGGCATGCCGCTGCTGGTACATGGTGAAGTGACCTCGCCAGATATCGATTTGTTTGACCGTGAGGCGGTATTCATCGATACCCAATTGATACCACTGCGGCGCGATTTCCCTGCGCTTAAAGTGGTGTTTGAGCACATCACCACGCGCGAGGCTGCGCAGTATGTGCAAACAGCGCAAGGCGCAATCGCTGCCAGCATCACCGCCCACCACCTGCTCTACAACCGTAATGCCATTTTTACCGGTGGCATACGCCCGCATTACTACTGCCTGCCGGTACTCAAGCGCGAGACCCACCGCCAGGCCTTGGTGGATGCGGCCACCGGGGGTTCGCCCCGTTTTTTTCTGGGCACCGACAGCGCGCCGCACGCCACCCACCTGAAGGAACATGCCAGCGGTTGCGCGGGTTGCTATACCGCGCATGCCGCCATAGAGCTCTATGCCAGCGCCTTTGAGGCCGCGCAGGCGCTGGACAAATTAGAAGCCTTCGCCAGCTTTCATGGTCCCGATTTTTACGGCCTGCCGCGCAATACCGAGCAGATCACGCTGCGCCGCGAAAGCTGGACGCCGCCGCAAAGCTACCCCTTTGCCGACACCACTTTGAAACCGCTGGCCGGTGGCGAAGTGCTGCACTGGCGCATGGCCTAGCCATTTTTGATGCGCCGATCGCCTTCGCTGCTGCTGGTGGTGCTATGGCCCATTGCTTAGAAGAGATTGACTGGGATGCCCCTTGGCTGCAGGCCTGGCGCGCACGCGGCCAGCCCCTGGCACAAGCCGTACTGGCGGGGCATAGCTGTGCGCACGCCCTCAACACGCTGGCGGACAGCCTGCCCAATTGCCCGGTGCGCTTTGTGCCCCAGTCAGCCTTGCCACCAGGGCAGGCCTATGAGGCCTTTATTTTCGAGACGCAACAGGTACCCACACGCGATGGTTTGCATGATTTTTTCAATGGCCTGTGCTGGCTGCATTTCCCGCAGACTAAACAGCGCCTGAACCAATTGCAGGCGGCACAGATTGCGCACAGCGGTATCGCGCCGGTCCGGGGCCCGGCGCGGGATGCACTCACCGTATTTGACGAAAACGCAGCGTTGTTACATGCCCCAGACGCTTTGTGGGACGCCTTGGTGCGCAAAGACTGGCTGGCCTTATTCGGCCCGCTGCGGCCACTGTGGCACGCGGCGCGCTTGCAGTTGTTCGGGCATGCTTTGTTAGAAAAGCTGGTGCACCCGCGCACTGCGATTACCGCGCATGTCTATCGTGTGCGCGCTTTCCGGGATACGCAGGGCGATTGGG
>JBBAPY010000393.1:0-1768 GCA_040400635.1 Rhodoferax sp. | reverse complement strand
TTTCAATTCGCAGCGCAAATTGCGCCGAGCGAGATATTCTGAGAATTGTTGAACAAACTCGGTGTTGATGTCCTTTTCAAAAGAGGCGCCGATTAAGTGGATATCAAGTGGAATCGCTGCGCAAAATGCCTCGAAGCATTCAAGGAGCTTGGCCATGGCTGGGCGCTTGACCAACGCGTCTGCGGTGCCACATCCAATATTCAAAACTAGCAGCTTGCGTCCCGGTGCAGTATGCGGGCCAGCCTTTTGCTTCCAGGCTAGCCCTTTGGGTGAAAGCCGCATGTTGATGGGCGTTCCCAAACGTTCAATGCCCAGCGCTGCCAAGGCGACGAAATCGCGTTCGGTGTAATCCATGGGCTTAGACAGGCCATGCAATCGCTGATAAGCGCGACTCGATGGGGCGCTGATGTCATAAAAAAATCGGCGCAATGGAAATTGCGCGATACCGACAGAAATAGCCGACTTCAACTTCGCGATGCGGCGGCTTATCAGTGCAGTTCTAATTCCGGCCATTTCGCAATCAACCACCAAATCTAGCGGCTGATCGCCCAGACTCTGACTGATGCGCTTTATCAACTCGTCCAGTGGCACATGCTGCTGTGGCAGTCCGCCGGGTCTACCCGATTTCGCGGTAATGAAATGTACGCTGCTAAGTAGATGGTGTGACCCTATGAGCTCTTGGGCCACATAGCCTTCATGGTTGCTCAGCATACAAAAGTGCAGCTTTACTTCAGGCCAACGGGCCTTCAAAACAGCCCATGCGGCTGAGCTGCGCAGCAGGTCACCCACACCCATGCTGTGGGATTTCAACAGCAAGATATTCTTGGGGTCGAGTTGGGCCTTAAGCAAGTTTAATCGCATCTCTATTGAATAAACGTTCCCAGCGCCAAGCATCCGCACACATGACCTCTAATGACAATTGCGTCCGCCAGCCCAGTGCATTCCACGCCAAATCAGTTGCCGCATAACAACTAGCCACATCCCCCGGGCGACGTGCAAGTACTTCGTAAGGAATTACCACCTCCGTCGCCTGCGTGAATGCGGCTACCAATTGCAACACACTCACGCCGCTACCTGTGCCTAAGTTGACGGTAATGCCTGTACCTTCCCGCTCCAAATACCTTAGCGCTGCGAGGTGGCCCTTGGCCAAATCGACGACGTGGATGTAGTCGCGCACGCCGGTACCATCCATCGTGGAATAGTCGTCGCCAAAAATACGCAAAAACGGACGCTGCCCTGCGGCGACCTGGGTGATATAGGGCATTAAGTTATCGGGAATACCTGCTGGCTTTTCCCCAATCAGGCCACTGGCATGGGCGCCCACCGGATTGAAATAGCGTAACAAGGCCACCTGCCAGCGCTTGTCGGCCATCTGTAGCTCGCGCAGCATGTCTTCACACAACAATTTGCTGCGGCCATAGGGATTGGTCGTGCGCAAAGGCGCAGACTCCGGGATAGGCACGGCATCGGGCTGACCATAGACCGTGGCCGAGGAGCTGAACACCAACCGTCGCACCCCTGCGCGCTCCATCGCAGCCACCAGGCATGCGGTACCAGCGACGTTATTGTCGAAATACTGCGCCGCCTGCTGCCAAGACTCACCGACCGATTTGAGACCCGCAAAATGCATGACGGCAGCGATAGGATAGGAAGCAAACACCTCGTCCAATAATGCGGCGTCGCGTACGTCGCCACGGACAAATTGCGGCGCATTGCCACAGATAGCCGTCAAGCGCGTAATGGTGCCCAAGTCGCTGTTACATAAATT
>JBBAPY010000392.1:0-1776 GCA_040400635.1 Rhodoferax sp. | reverse complement strand
GGGGGGGGGGGGGGGGGGGGGGGGGGGGGGGGGGGGGGCGGGGGGCACCGGCATGTCGAAGTAGTAGGTCTCGATGTTGTTCAGAGGCTGCTGGCAGAGCGTCCAGCTAGACGCCTCAAAGGCTGCCCTGTAGGAGTTTGCGTTGCAATTCACGTTCATGCTCTCGTACGAGACGATGTCATGGCCTCCCCCAAAGGTAGGCCCTTGCCAGTAATGATCATATGTGGCGTAGTTCGGGTCAGAGGGCGCAAAGCTCTGCTGTGAGTTCAACAGGACGATACGCGCATTGACGCTGTAGCGCCACTGGTATGACCCAGTCCAGACGGCGTCGGTGGAAGCAGCCACCGGCGCGCCGTCAAAGTAGAAGACGGTGAGCGAGATGAGCCCCTTGTTGTCGCAGTTGGCATGCCAGGTGCGCGCACTCGCGCCGTCCCTGCATCGGCTGTAGCAGTTGAACCGGCCGAGGCCCGCCGCCCCGGGCGTGGCAGAGGCGAGCCAGGTGAAGTTCACCGTAGCGGCATAGGCGGAGCAGGCAGGCGGCGGTGAAGGCGAAGGCGGCGAGGGTGGAGGGAAAGGTGGATGAGGCGAAGGTGGAGGTGGGAGCGGCGAAGGTGGTGGGAGCGGAGGAGGTTGAGGGGAAGGCGGCGGGGGGGACGACTGAGGGGAGGCATCCATGTAGTACGAATCGATGGAAAGAGACTGCCCGGGGCAAAGCTGCCGGTTGGGGCTGGCATCAAAAGCACCGCGGTAGGAGTAACCACTGCAGTATCTCGCAGTCATGGAATTGTCGGTGTAGATGTCGTGGCCCGCACCGAAAGTGGGTCCATAATATGAGAGATCATACGTGCCATCCGAGTAGTACATGTTTTGGGAGGCGATCGCCTGCTGTGAAGACAGCAGATAGATACGATTGTTGGCAGAGGATCGCCAGCCAGCATAGTTTCCCGCACTCCCCCAGACGCTTTCCGTCGACGCAGCGATGGTCCAGCCACCCGCGAAGTAGTAGACAATCAGCGAGATCGATCCCTTGTTGTTGCACTGCCGATGCCACGCGTACGAGCTTTGTTCGTCGCTGCATCGGCTGTAACAGCGGTGCAGCTTCAGGCCGTTCGCGTTGGGGAGAGCGGACATCAGCCACGTGAAGTTCACACGCGCACTTTGCACTGCATTGCAGGCTGACGGCGGCGAAGGAGGCGACGGAGGCACTGGAGGTGGAGGCGGCGGTGTCGGCGGCGGGCTGGGAGAGGGCGGCGGGGGACTGGGCGACGGATGAGGAGAGGGCGGGATGGGGGGCCATGCCGGATGGGGAGGCGGCGGCGAGGGCGGGGTGTTGCAATCTGCTCCTGTGAAGCCATCTGTGCACGTGCACTGGTAGATGATGCGGTCCTGCTCCGTCATGGCGGGAAAGGAGTAGGTGCTGCCCCAATTGCCTGAGTTCCAATCGCACATGGCGACATCAATGTTAAAACAGCTGCAGTGCAGGTTGTATACCATCGAAAACGTGGGGTATCCAGAGCACCACTCAGCGCAAACGGACGCTGAGTATGTCCATGCACGATAGTTGTTCCATGGATAACCACATACGTTGTCGCGCACGTAGTTGGGACTCCGCGTCAAAATAGACGAACTAGTCGTTTCGTTGTACGCTTGCTTATACTTCGACGGCCGCTGTCCATCGCCTTCCGAAGAGTGCATGCCACAAGTGAAGCTCGAAGACGTGGGCGGCGGAGGAGGGGAAGGGGGTGGAGGAGGCGAGGGTGGTTGGGGAGGAGGAGG
>JBBAPY010000391.1:0-1787 GCA_040400635.1 Rhodoferax sp. | reverse complement strand
CATAATAATCATGTCCACCGACTCAAACCTGCAACTGAGTTCGGGACATCGCCCACACCAATCAACAGCAATCCACTGCCGCCACGCGGATCCAGCAAAAACACCGTAAATCAGTTAAACCGAACATACTCAAAATCCACCGGCTGGCGGTTGATGCCGATGGCCGGCGGGGCGATCCAGTTGGCAAATTTGCCGGGCTCGACCACGCGGCCCATCAGGCTTTGCACAAAGGCGCGGTCTTCGAAGGTGGGCAACCATTCGCCAACTTTGGCGCCCCACTCCTGCTCTGACAGCACGCGTCCATCCGGCGACACCTTGGCGCCGGACAAAGCGCCGATGTTGCGGTGAAACGCTTTGTGCGGCACGCTCAAGCGGTGGGGTAAGCCGGCTTTCTCGATGACGCGATTCCAGCGCTCTACGCCGCCGACCGAGTCTTTGATGAAATCGTCGCGCAGCACTTCGTTCAGTGCGTTGAGCATGGGCACTTCTTTTTCCTGCAACTGGCCGTTGACCACATTCAGCACTTTGTAGCTCTGGCCGCGCAAGACATGGTCGTCGTCGCGCTTGGTTTCTTCATAGCGGCCTTTAATGCCGGTGGAATAAAACGTGGCCGCGTTGCTCGATTCGTCGGCGCCGAATAAATCGATGGTGACGCTGAAATGAAAATTCAAATAGCGCTGCAAGGTGGGCAAGTCGATCACGCCTGCCGCGCGCAGTAGTCCCACGTCATCCGATTTGAGTTCGTTCATCTTGGCGCAAGTGCGCTGAATGATGCGGCTGATGCCAGACTCGCCGACAAACATGTGGTGCGCTTCTTCGGTCAGCATGAACTTGGTGGTGCGCGCCAGCGGATCGAAACTGCTTTCAGCCAGTGCACACAACTGGAACTTACCGTCCCGGTCGGTGAAGTAGGTGAACATAAAAAAGCTCAACCAGTCAGGTGTCTCTTCATTGAAAGCTTGCAAAATGCGCGGGTTGTCTTCCTGGCCGCTGCGCCGCTCAAGCAGCGCCTCGGCTTCTTCGCGGCCATCGCGACCGAAATGTTTGTGCAGCAAATACACCATGGCCCACAGGTGGCGGCCTTCTTCCACGTTGATCTGAAACAAATTGCGCAAGTCGTACATACTGGGCGCGGTCTTGCCTAGGTGGCGTTGCTGCTCAACAGAAGCCGGCTCGGTGTCGCCTTGGGTGACGATGATGCGGCGCAAATTGGCGCGGTGTTCGCCAGGCACATCCTGCCAGGCTTTCTCGCCTTTGTGGTCGCCGAAATGGATATTGCGATCGGCCTGGCCGTGGTTCAAGAAAATACCCCAACGGTAGTCGCGCATCTTGACGTGGCCAAACTGGGCCCAGCCTTGCGGGTCCACACTGACGGCGGTGCGCAAATACACCTCGTTGTCCGTCGTACCTTCGGGGCCCATGTCGTCCCACCAGTTGATGAAGTTGGGCTGCCACTGTTCCAGGGCGCGCTGCAAGGTGCGGTCACCGCCCAGGTCCACGTTGTTAGGGATTTTTTCGCTGTAGTTGATGGCTGACATGCAGGACTCCGGTTGATTCAAAAATTTGGGTGGGGGCTGCGTCCGTGTTTAAACGCGGTTCCAGTCAAAGGCAGCGCGTTCGCCTTTGCCGTAGACCTTGAGCGCGCCTTTGTCGCCTACCGCATTGGGACGCTGAAAAATCCAGTTTTGCCAGGCGCTTAAGCGGCCAAAGACCCGGGTGTGCATGGTTTCTTTGCCGTTGAACCGCAAATTGGCTTCCAGGCCGGTCATGGCGTCGGGCGACATGGA
>JBBAPY010000390.1:0-1799 GCA_040400635.1 Rhodoferax sp. | reverse complement strand
CACTGGATTTTGATTCCAGCATGCGAAGGTTCGAATCCTTCTTCCCCTGCCAAATTTTTTTAACCGTACAGCCAGACGGCACGATGAAGTCCTGAAACCGCCCACCAGCGCGCAGCCCCGCCAACCCAAGCCCCCCACCCCTATGCAAGCCGTTACCACACCCGACTTCATGGTTTTTACCGGGAACGCCAACCCTGGTTTGGCTGCGGAGGTGGCGCGTGACCTGGGTATCAGTCTGGGTGCGGCCCATGTCGGACGCTTTTCTGATGGTGAAGTCACCGTCGAAATAAACCAAAACGTGCGTGCCCGCGACGTCTTTGTGTTGCAAAGCACCTGTGCGCCGACTGCCGAGAACCTGATGGAGCTGCTGATCATGGTCGATGCGCTCAAGCGCGCTTCAGCCGAACGCATCAGCGCCGTCATTCCCTATTTCGGCTACGCCCGCCAGGACCGCCGCCCGCGCTCCACCCGCGTGCCCATCACGGCCAAAGTGGTCGCCAATATGCTCCAGGCCGCAGGCGTCTCCAGCGTGCTGACCATGGACTTGCATGCCGACCAGATCCAGGGCTTTTTTGATATCCCGGTAGACAATATTTACGCCTCGCCCGTGCTGCTGGGCGATTTGCGCCAAAAAAATTACGAAGACCTGATTGTGGTCTCGCCTGATGTGGGCGGCGTGGTGCGCGCCCGTGCGCTGGCCAAGCAGCTTAACTGCGATCTGGCCATCATCGACAAGCGCCGTCCGCGCGCCAACGTCAGTGAAGTGATGCACGTCATCGGCGAAATCGAAGGCCGCAACTGCGTCGTGATGGACGACATGATCGATACCGCAGGCACGCTGGTCAAAGCCGCTGAAGTGCTGAAAATGCGCGGCGCGAAAAAAGTTTATGCCTATTGCACGCACCCCATATTTTCCGGGCCCGCGATAGAGCGCATTACCAAGGGCGACGCCTTGGACGAGGTGGTGGTGACCAACACCATCCCCTTGAGCACGGCTGCTGCCAATTGCCAAAAAATCCGCCAACTCACCGTGGCGCCGCTGATCGCAGAAACTATTTTGCGTATTGCCAAGGGTGAGTCGGTCATGAGTTTGTTTTCGGATCAGGAAAATCTTTTCTGAACGAAGCAAAAGTCGGCGCGCGGCGGCCTAGAGCCCTGCGTGCTTTTTGTTAAACCGGAGTCACACTGGTCGCGGTGGACTCTTACAGGAGTAAGTTATGAAATTTGTCGCTTTTGAGCGCGCTAAGCAGGGTACGGGTGCGAGCCGCCGTCTCCGCATCACCGGTCGCACGCCCGGTATTGTGTATGGCGGAACCGCACCGGCTACGCCCATCGAACTGGACCACAACGCACTGTGGCACGCCATCAAAAAAGAGGCTTTCCATGCCTCGATTCTGGACATGGAACTCAACGGTTCGGAGAGCAAAGTGCTCTTGCGCAACGTGCAAATGCACCCCTTCAAGCAATTGATCCTGCACATCGATTTCCAGCGTGTGGAAGCCACCACCAAGTTGCAAATGAAAGTGCCGCTGCACTTCAGCGGTGAAGAAAATTCGCCCGCCGTCAAACTCGACGCCTGCTTGATCAACCATATCGTCAATGAATTGGAAATCACCTGCTTGCCCGCAGACCTGCCCGAGTTCATCGCTGTGGACCTGAGCAGCCTGAAGAAAGGTACCTCGCTGCATGTCAATGACATGCGCTTGCCCCAAGGTGTGACGGCTGTCACCCGTGGCAAGGAAAACCCGGTCATCGTCTCGGTGGTGACCCCGGTGGCTGAAGTCGTGGAAGCACCCGCT
>JBBAPY010000389.1:0-1804 GCA_040400635.1 Rhodoferax sp. | reverse complement strand
ACGGTTTTGGTTTTGACATCGGTCAGCACCGACCAGGGCACAACATCTGCACGCGGCTGCAAGGGGGCAAACGGGCTGTTGGCCCCGTGCTCCCCCGCACCGGTTCCCATGGGGACCGCCAAGGCTTGGGCGGGCGCGCTTGGGGCCGAGGCGCCCGGTGCGGGCGCTGATTGTGCAAACGCGGGGCTCATGGACCACAGGGAGAGGCAGGCGGCACAAGCCCCCGCCACATAGCGCTTCAAAAAGATAACTTTCATACCAACTCCTTAAGCAACCTTAGGTGCCGAATTCCGAAAATTTAATGCTGGTGCTTCATGCCGCACATTTTGCCTATCGCCAGCCCTTTGCATGCGGCTTGCAACTCAGCCTCGCAAACGTCTTCTTTTTTGCCAGCCTCCAAACATTTGGCAGCGCCTTCGTGGGCCGTTGCCATTGCACGGTGGCGGGCAATATCCTCCTGGCGTTCTTTGTCGCCGTGTTTATCGGCAGCAAAAGCCATCATGCAGCATAAAGCCAGGGTACTCAGTAATACTTTTTTCATGGTCTATTCCTTGGTTTGAAGTAGTTGTAAAACATCACTTTGGTAGGCTTGCCAGACCGGCAGCACCGCAGCGCCAAGCGCCACCAGCGCCGCCAGCGCAGGCACCACCCACAGGGTGTGCGGCCACAGCAAGCCGGTCGCCATCAGCTGGCTTTCCAAACCCAGTACCCAGCCCAAGCCCAGAACAAAAGCCTGGCCCAAGGCCAAGCCGCAGAGCGCAGAGACCAGCGCCAGCCAGAGCGCCTCTGCTGTCAACAATAGGCCAATCCGGCTCGCCGGTGCGCCCAACATGCGCAGCAAAGCCAAGTCACCACGGCGCTCGCGCACGGCACTCCACAAAGCAATAAACACGCTCAGGCCGGCGGTGAACAAGAGCAGGCCGGCAAAGGCGCGCAATACATCGGTGCCCAGGCCCAGCATATGCAATAGGCGCGTCACTTCAAGCGCCGGTGCCGCTGCTTGCATTTCGGTCGTGGTGTTCACCCAGCGCGGGAAGGTAACAGCCGCCAGCGGGCTGGTGTAGCGCACCAAGGCCATAGTGACCTCACGTTCGTCTTCCAGTGCCTGGCGGTCTTCTTCGTCTACAGCCTGCGCACTTTCATGCACTTTCCAGACCGAGGCGCTGTCGGTCATGACCAGTCGGTCAATGACGCCGCCATGGGGCGCCAGCACACCGACGACGGTATAGGCCTGATCGCCATGGGTATGGCCGCCTGCGCCCAAGCCATGGGAGCCTGCAAATTTTTGACCTAAGTGCAAGCCTAAAGTGCGCGCCACGGTGGCGCCTAGCACCACCTGCATGGGCGCATCCCACACGCGGCCCTGCGCCAAAGTGGCTTCGTAATGGATCAGGTAAGACGGCGAGGTGCCCACAATGCGATAGCCCTGCAAGTTGTCACCCAGGCTGATGGGAATAATTTCGGCGACCAAAGGATTCTTCTTGAGCGCATTGACCGCCGCCAAGGGCACATTGCCCGGCGGTACGTCCAGGTGCAGCACGCCGGACAAAATCAATTGCATCGGGCTGCCTTTGGCGCCGACCACGACATCGATACCTGCCAGATCGCGATCAAAAGCAAGCTCCACATGGTGCGACACCAGCAACAAAAACGTCATGGAGCCCAGACCAAGACTCAGCAGCAAGACATTGAGAAGTGCCGCCATCGGGCGCGCCCACAAATAGCGCCAGGCATAGGCCAGCGTGCTCATGCCTGTAAGCGCCCGGTTGCCATGCTAAGTGCGCTTGCGGGCCCTGCGGGAGAC
>JBBAPY010000388.1:0-1805 GCA_040400635.1 Rhodoferax sp. | reverse complement strand
AACAGCAACAGCAACAGCAACAGCAACAGCAACAGCAACAGCAACAGCAACAGCCTCGCTGGCTTCCCCCTGCTCCTCGAAGAGCTGGTGCAAGGCCGAGATGGTCTTCTGGTCCGGGGGGTCCTCGGCCCTCAGCACCCGGGTGTAGAACTTGAGGAACCTCGGGAAGTGGCCGAGGGCCTTCTCGAGCTCGCACACCTGGGCCTTTGCGTATTGGGCCTGCGCGTGGCCGGCGACCTCCGCGATGACCCCCCTGGCCTTCGCCTCCAGCCGCGAGAGGCTGCTGTTCGCCTGGCTGGTTTGGAACCCCCGGCCCTTCCCTGCTTGGGTACCCCCTGCTTGGGTACCCCCTGCCCCTCCCTGCCTGGGAACCCCCTGCCCTTCCCTGCCTGGGTACTCCCTGCACCCCTACCTGTCCACCGGCTCTGGCCGAGTGGCCTTCTTGGTCGCCGTGAGCGCGGCTGCCTCCGGGGTCGGTTGCTGCTTGGGGGCCGCGGGCTTCGACTGCCGGATCCGCGAGCTGCCCCCCTCGCTGCTGGCGGCACCCATGCTGTCGAACACCCGCTCGAACTCCTGGGCGAGGCCCTGGTCCGCCGAGTAGCTCTGCTCGAGCTTCTGGCTCTCGACCTGGATGTGCATGTCCTTGTCCTGGCCGGTGCCCCGCTCCCACCCCCACAGCAACAACGAACAGCGAACAACGACAACAACAACAACAACAACAACGACAGCAACAGCAGCAGCAACAACGACAGCAGCAAAAACAACAATAGCATCTAACAGCAAAACGCAGGCACCGGCTACAACAGCAGCAACAGCAGCAACAGCAACAACAGACAACAACAGCACCAACAACAACAACACGAACAACAACAGCAACAGCAACAAGCAACAACAGCATCAGCAGCAACAACAGCAACAGCAGCAGCAGCAACAACAACAGCAACAGCAACAACAGCAACAAGAACAACAGCAGCAACAACAGCAGCGGCCTCAGCAACAACAGCAGCAGCAACAGCAACAACGACAACAACCGCAGCAACAGCAACAACAGCAACAGCAACAACAGCAACAACAACAGCAGCAACAACAACAACAGCAGCAACAGCAAAACTAACAATGGTAGCTAACAACAGAAAGCAACCACCGGCAACAACAGCAGCACCAGCAACAACAACGACAACACCAACGACAACACCAACAACAACAAAACCACGGCAGCAACAAAAACAACGACGACAACAAGCCCCCCGCTCCTTGGCCACGGCCATCCTGAACTCCCTGATCTTGAGCCCCTTGGCCTCCGCCTCCGGGTTCCACCGCTCCGGGAGCACGTTGTTCTCCGCGATGGCCTTGGCGTCCTCCTCGCCCTTTGTGTCGATGAGCTGCTTCAGGGAGACCCAGATCCCGTTGTTGTGGGCCTCCCTGCGGTGCTCGACCTTCAGGTACTTCTGGTAGTCGGGCGACTCCCAGCTCTCGCCGTACCGGAAGAATTCGGAACGGAAGGTCCTTGGCTCTTCTGGGGGGGTCCCCACCCCTTCTTGCTCCAGCTGCCCCCGCTACTGCAGGGGAAGCCAAGGCAGCCAAGGCAACAACAGCAGGAGCAGCAACAACAACAGCAGCAACAACGACAACAACACCGACAGCAACAACAACAACAACGACGACAACAACAACAGCAACAACAACAGCAACAGCAACAGCAACAGCAGCAGCAACAACAACAGCAACAGCAACAGCAACAGCAACAGCGACAGCAACAGCAACAGCAACAGCAACAGCAACAGCAACAGCAACAGCAACAACAG
>JBBAPY010000387.1:0-1819 GCA_040400635.1 Rhodoferax sp. | reverse complement strand
TTGCAAGCCTATCTGGTCGGCGTCACCAACACCTTGCGCGTCGCCATTTTGGGTATTGTGCTTACCACCTTGATAGGCACACTGCTAGGCATAGGGCGCTTTTCTCGTAACGCCTTGGTGCGTGGCCTGTGCCGAATGTACGTAGAGTTGTTCCGCAATATCCCCTTGCTGCTGCAACTGCTGATGTGGTATTTGTTTTTTACCGAAGTGCTGCCCAATGCCACCGAGGCCTGGGTGCTAGGCCCTGTGTTTCTGAGCAAAGGCGGGCTTAATTTCCCGATTCCTGTGTGGGCCAGCGGCCATGCATGGGCGGCTTGGGGACTGCTCGCTGGGGTGGGCATAGGCTGGCTTTGGCGCGCGCGCGCACGTCGGCGCTTTGAAGAGACGGGGCAGCCGCACAGCATGTTTTTGGCTCCCCTGGCCTGGGTGGTTTTAGGCGCCTTCGTCGGTTGGTTGCTAGGCGGCGCACCTACCGAAATCAATGCGCCCATCAAAGGCGAATTCGCAATTGAAAACGGTGGCGCGCTGACGCCCGAATTTCTGGCCCTGCTGGTAGGCCTGACGATTTACACCGCCGCCTTTGTAGCCGAAGTGGTGCGCGGTGGCATCCAATCGGTGTCGCTGGGCCAGGCCGAGGCAGCCAGCGCGCTGGGTTTGTCGCAAGGCCAGAGCATGCGTTTAGTGATGTTGCCGCAGGCGCTGCGCGTCATTATTCCGCCCATGACCAACCAGTACCTGAACCTGACCAAAAATTCCTCTCTGGCGGTGGCCATCGGCTACCCGGACGTGGTCTCGATTGCCAACACTGCCATCAACCAGACCGGCCGCGCGGTGGAATGTATTGCACTCATCATGCTGGTGTACCTGAGCACCTCCTTGCTCACCTCCTTGTTGATGAACTGGTACAACGCGCGCGCCGCGATCAAAGAGCGTTGAGGACAAAACACCCATGTCCACCTTTAGCGCCATCTCCGCCCGCCCTGCCCCGCAATCGAACAGCGGGCCTGTGGCCTGGTGCAAAGCCAATTTATTCCACGACTGGAAAACCAGCACCGGTACCCTGCTGATCGGGCTGATTCTGTTGTGGTTGCTGCCGCGCCTGTTTCAGTGGGCGCTTACCGACGCCGTCTGGAACGGCAATTACGAAACCTGTCATGCGGCCAGCGGCGCTTGCTGGGCGGTGGTGCGCGAAAAGTTCCGCTTTATTTTGTTTGGCCGCTATCCGCACGAAGAGCACTGGCGTGCATTGCTAAGCACCGCCATGCTGCTGGGTCTGATTTTGGCCAGCTGCACCCGCGCTTTCTGGCGGCCCTGGCTGGTGGCGCTATGGCTGGGCGTGCTAGTGGTGTACTTGGCGCTGATGCGCGGTGGCTTTGCCGGTCTGCGTTTTGTGGAAACCGATTTGTGGAGCGGTCTGCCCCTCACCATTTTGCTGGCCTCGCTGTCCATGGTGATGGCCTTTCCGATTGCTGTGGGCATTGCGCTAGGGCGGCGCTCGAACATGCCAGCGATTCGCAGCCTGTGCACCGTCTATGTGGAGCTGATACGCGGCGTGCCACTGATCTCGGTGCTGTTCATGGCCTCGTTTATGTTTCCGCTCTTGATGCCCCAAGGCTTCAACATCGACGTGCTGATCCGCGTGCTGGCTGGCATTACCTTGTTTGCGGCTGCTTATATGGCTGAGGTGATTCGCGGCGGCTTGCAAGCCATACCCAAAGGGCAGGTCGAAGCGGCCGCCACCTTGGGTCTGAGCTACTGGCAAACCCAGCGCATGATTGTGCTGCCCCAAGCGCGGGCCATGGTGGTGCCGGGCATCATG
>JBBAPY010000386.1:0-1861 GCA_040400635.1 Rhodoferax sp. | reverse complement strand
AAGGCGGCCGCTCCAGCGTCACCGCGCTGACCGGTTCGACCGAAGAAGAGCAGTTCCACTAAAGCGCGGACCTGCACCCCCGCCGCTCTAGGCGTGGGTGGTTAAAGTGAGATAAAAGGGCGGGTACCTGAGTGCTCGCCCTTTTTCATAGGCTTTTTGGGCCGCACGTAGGTTTGGCTGTAACTCAAAAGTAGGTATTTATGGTATATTTTTTATACTATGACCGATTTTGAGTTTGATCCCGAAAAGAGCGATATCAATCGGCTCAAGCACGGTATCGATTTCATCGAGGCCCAATTGCTTTGGGATGACCCTATGTTGATGGAGATTCCGGCCAAGACAGTGGAAGAGCCCCGGTACTTAGTCATCGGGCTGATTGGGTTTATGCATTGGTCTGCCGTCATCACCTATCGGGGAGCCCATGTCCGGTTAATCTCCGTTCGCCGCGCACGCATTGAAGAGGTATCACTGTATGAAAGTTAAAGAATTTGAAACCCGGTTCGACGCGGGCGAAGACCTGACTGAGGCCCTGGATTTGTCCCAAGCCAAACGCGTCCAGCAAGTACAAAAACGCGTCAACGTGGATTTCCCGACCTGGATGATCGACTCCTTGGATCGCGAAGCGAGCCGGATGGGCGTGACGCGTCAATCCGTTATCAAAGTCTGGTTGGCTGAGCGACTGACCGCAAGCGCTGCAAAGTAATTTATTGGCGCTGAATGATTCGATTTTGGAAACACAGATCGGTTATGGGTAAATATCGATACTGCTAGCGGGGCAGGGATAAAACACCGCGTCTTACGTCCCCGCCACCAAGCCATCCCTGCGCGCATCACTCGCCGCCACATAGCCTTCCTTGCCCGGATCGCCAGCGCGCCAGATGAACTGGCCGGCGCCAAAGTCTTGGTAGCTGTCGTTGATTACTTCCATCTGGTGACCGCGTGCAGCTAGGCCTTGCACGGTGTCGGTGGCCATGCCGGATTCGACATTGATGGCCAAGCCGGTGTTAAAGCGCCAGCGCGGCGCGTCGCAGGCGGCTTGCGGGTTTTGGCCGTAGTCCAGCATGCGCACCAGGGTTTGCACATGGCCTTGGGGTTGCATATTGGCGCCCATCACGCCAAAGCTCATCACTGCTTGGCCGTCTCGCGTCAGGAAGGCGGGAATGATGGTGTGAAACGGTTTTTTGCCCGGCGCCACCAGGTTGGCGGTATTGGGCGCATTTGGGTCGGTGCTAAAGCCATGGCCCCGGTTTTGCAAGCTGATGCCAAACTGTGGCTCCACACAGCCCGACCCAAAGCCCATGTAGTTGCTTTGGATAAAACTGACCATCATGCCGTTTTCATCGGCAGTCGTCAGGTACACCGTGCCGCCCTGGGCCGGGTTGCCGGGGCCGAAGCTTTGGGCGCGCTGCATATCGATCAGCGCGGCGCGCCGGGCCAGGTACTGCGGGTCTAGCAGTTGCGCGGTGCTAAGGCCCATCGCTTGCGGGTCGGCCACGTAGCGATAGACATCGGCGAAGGCCAATTTCATGGCCTCGATTTGCACATGCTGGCTGTCCACGCCGTCGCGCGCCATGGCCGCAATATCAAAGTGCTCCAGCATGCCCAGCGCCATCAGCGCTGCGATGCCCTGGCCGCTGGGCGGTATTTCGTGCACGGTGTAACCGCGGTAGTTGTGCGCCAGTGGCCTCACCCATTCGGGCTGAAAAGCCGCCAGGTCCGAGGCGCGCAGGCTGCCGCCGTGTGCGTTGGAAAAGCGTTCCATCGCTTGCGCCATTTCGCCCCGGTAAAAGGATTCGCTTTGGCTTGCCGCGATCTCGCGCAGGCCGCGTGCAGCGGCGGGAAACTGGAATAACTCGCCCAC
>JBBAPY010000385.1:0-1862 GCA_040400635.1 Rhodoferax sp. | reverse complement strand
TGTGGGCTACAAAGTTACGCGCACCCCGTTTGCCGCGTTGTAGACGGAAATGCAGCACTGGCTGCCCGTCACGAATTTCAACATCAATGTGCCGCCACTCAAGAAATTCCGCCTCAGTACCTGGGCGCATGCCAGTAGCGGCCATGAAGGGCACGTAGATCCCCAGAAAACTAGGTTCCTTAAATACCCATATAAATCAATAGCTTATACGGGTAAAAATAGACCGTGTAATAAATCGTGTAGTACCTAATTTTGTTGCACTATGCAACAAACTGGTTTTTTGCCCCATTTTCACTCCGGCCGGATTGATGGTGTTGTCCAGGACCCGCTAAACGCCGCGCCAAGTATTGCAGCGTTACGAAAATTCTTTTGCCCAAATCAATGAATTGGTTAGAACAAATCGCTCGGTCCCCCAGTCGATTTGGCTTTGAATCTAGTAACTTATCAGTTGGGTTTTATCTTGTAGATCCAGCTCAGTTGTCGCAAAATTTGGTAAAACTGCGAATCATAATTTTTCTCCCAACATCCCCTTAGTCTCAATAAAACTAACCACCTCGCCCAGTCCGCTCAGTGTTTTCAGGTTGGTCATGACAAAGGGGCGCAAGCCTTTGGGGGTGCTGCGCATGCGGGTGGTGTCGGCGTGCATCACGTCCAGGTTGGCGCCTACGTAGGGGGCCAGGTCAGTTTTGTTGATGATGAACAAATCGCTCTTGGTGATGCCGGGGCCGCCTTTGCGGGGGATTTTTTCGCCCGCTGCCACGTCAATCACATAGATGGTCAAGTCCGACAGTTCGGGGCTGAAAGTGGCTGCCAGGTTGTCGCCGCCGCTTTCAATAAACACAATGTCCGCCTCAGGGAAGTCCACCAGCATGCGGTCTATGGCTTCCAGGTTGATGGAGGCGTCTTCGCGGATGGCGGTGTGCGGGCAGCCGCCGGTCTCCACGCCCATGATGCGCTCGGCTGGCAGCGCCCCGCTCACCGTCAGCAGGCGCTGGTCTTCTTTGGTGTAAATGTCGTTGGTGATGGCCACCAAGTCGTATTTGTCGCGCATGGCTTTGCACAGCATTTCCAGCAAAGTTGTTTTGCCCGAGCCGACTGGGCCGCCTATGCCTACGCGCAGGGGCGGCAGTTTTTTGGTGCGGTGGGCGATGTGGTGCAGTGCGGACATGGGGCTTTTCTCTAATAGACTTTTACGAACGAAACAGGCGGGAATATTGCACTTCATGCTGCGCCGACAAGATGGCCAGCATGGGCGAAAACGATTGCTGCGCGCCAGCGGGCAGGCTAAGCGCGTGGTCCACGGCAGGCGGTATGGCGGCGCTGAGTGCCGACAAGATGCGCTGGCCCGCGCTTTGGCCCAGCGGCACCGATTTGATGGCCGCCTGCGCCATGTTTTCGGCCCAGCCAAAGGCATAGGCCAGCAGGCAGGCACGCTGCGGCGCTTGGGTGCTGTAAGCCGCCAACGCAAAGGCGACCGGGTAGCTGGGGCTGTGGGCGGCTAGTTGCTCTATCTGGGCTTGCGGCGCAGTGGTGTGGTTGCGCAGCCATTCGAGTAGCGAGCGGCCCATTTGCTCGGTCTGGGCGCGCAGCTCCGCGCTTTCGCGGGTGTGCAGCACCCAGGCGTTGAGCGCAACAATGGCCGCTGCATCCCCGTCATGCCAAGCCTGCCAGGCTTACGCCAACACCGGCAATTCTGCTCGCGCCAAGCCTAATTGCAATTGCTCTATCAACCAGGCCGCGGCCTCGTGCTCGTCGCGCACCAAGCCGGTATCCACCGCTGCCTCCAAGCCCTCGGAATACGAAAACCCCCCAATAGGCAAGGCCGGCGAGGCCAGCCACATCAGCTGTAAGAGGCTGGTGTC
>JBBAPY010000384.1:0-1864 GCA_040400635.1 Rhodoferax sp. | reverse complement strand
CAGTCGGACCTCACAGCGTGCAGCACTGCTGGCTGGGGCTCTGTGTGTGTGTGTGTTGGGGGGGGGGGACACTCACCGGGTTCCATGGCACCACGCAGCCCAGGTGGGTGCAGACGGCGTTCAGGCCGTACTTCTCGATGGTGCTGTCGTCCTTGACGATCAGGTACGTGGCGTCAGCCTGCGGGCGGGCAGTGGCTCAAGGGCGGCACAGCTCGGGCAGCGGTCCCTGGCTCACCGCGGATTTCAAAAAGGCGCGACAAGAAATGCGTGCAATACACCACGCAGATGCCATTTCCTGCCGGTCGAAGCCAATCAGACATGCAGAGCTGAACACCGAGCTGCTAGTCATCCCCCAAAACACACCCGCCCACCCCAGCCTTTGGATTCAGAAATGCGGGCCGGACACCACGCAGATGCCGTGTCGCGCCGAACGAATGCGAGATCATCGTGTAGGTAGCCACACACTTAGCTGGCAAACACCGCAGCCCCGCGCTCCCCCCCCCCAATCCTCCCCTGCCTGTGGAATTGAGCGCTGCGCGCACCTTCAGGCCCTGGACCAGTGACCGGTCGCCCGCCTTGTGGGATGCCACCCACTTGGAGGCGAACACGTCGTTGCCAAGGGCGTCCTTGGCCACCGTGCCGCCGGCGCCGGAGCCAGCGCTGCGCAGCAGAAGGGTGCGGCGTCAGGGCTTCCGCGCCGTCCGAGATCATCGATGCATGATGGATGATGAGTTCATCGAGCGGCGATGGGACAGCCAGACCCTCATGGGACTCTTGTACTGCTTGGATGTGTGTCCACTGCACCTCTGCATGCTGGCCACACCAATCGGCGTGCCCCTGACAGAACGCGCGCGGCGCCGTTCGGCGGGGGCGGGGGCGGGGGCGGGGGGGGGGGGGGGGGGGGGGGGGGGGGGGGGGGGGGGGGGGGGGGATCTCAGCGTTCTCAGTAGCCAAGGTGCGATATAACGTTCTGGGGACGTCTTCATACATTCCGGCAGAACCCCGGTGCGCTTCACGGGGAGGGCGACCGGCAGTGCCCGCGCGCGAGCGCGAGCGCAAGCGCGTGCGCACCTCTTCGGCACGAAGAAGTACGCGAATGAGCCGAGCATGGCTGTGCCGGGCAGGCCCAGGGCGCCGACCAGCAGCAGGTTCATCACCGTCCGCTTGTTGGAGTCAGGCACCTCAGTCAGCACCGTGCCGGCGGACGAGCGCACCACCATCCGCTGCGCTGCCAGGGGGGAGCGGCGGGCCTGCTGGGGGAGGGCCACCCGGCTGCCTGCAAACGAGGAGCGCGCGCTCATCTGCTGCGTCATGCCGGCCATGGTGTAGATAGGCAGTGAGTCGTGGCTTCCCTGACAACCGTGATCGGCCACAACTGCGTGGCTCGCCTATCCGCAGGATGGTAGGGCACAGTGAAGGCCCTGGGGATTCTGCGTCGGGGTACTCATTCTGAGTTTCCGCAAGACATTATTGCCTTCTGGCGCTTCAGCGCATCTCTGCGTACCTTTGGGCACCGTCCCGCGATTGAACGCCTCTCTATCTATTGAGGAATACTTGTTCTCACTCGCGTAAATTACGAGCGTGCGCATCGTCCTTGGGCAGTCCGAAAGCACCGCCCTGCCTGCAGCGAGCGCAGCGCTGCGCAAGCAAGCCTGCGTTTAATTGCTTCTGCTATTTCTTGAGGCTGCCCGGCAGTGGAGGAAAAAACCGGCTTGCACGGCCGAAGGAATCAGCAGCTGCAGCGAAGCAAGCGCAGTAGAAGAAGCGCTCAATCTGCGGCATTTCAGCATAGCAGCCCGCTGCCCGGCAACTCCTCCCCCACCATCCAACAGACGAATCATGTCCTCCTGCACTCGGATCTCAG
>JBBAPY010000383.1:0-1916 GCA_040400635.1 Rhodoferax sp. | reverse complement strand
GGTGGAAATGTACCGGCCGCTTCAGGTGGACCCCAAAGTCGCGCGCCGGGAGCGCTTTACTCGCCAGGGTGCCAAATCGGCCGGGCTATTTGCCAGCCGCAGACCCGGCGCAAAAGCAGGCTACTGACCCTCGCGCTGCACCTGCGGCGCGGCTTTATTTGCAGTCGCTGTCCACCACGCCCTGGATACGCTTTACCTCCGCTGCGCGAGCGGCGTCATCCATCACTTCACGCTCGCCTGCGGCGTTGGTACGGGACAAGCGCACGCCGGAATCAAAGCTGGCTTTAGCCTGCTTGGCGCGGGCGCAGTTTTCAATTTTTGCTTTGGTAATTCGTTCTTGCTCGGCATTTGCTTTGGCGGCTTCAGCGTCAGCAGCCTGCTTTTTCTTGGCTTCAATCTCTTTGTCAAGCGCTGTGGCCTTGGGGGTGCTTGCGGGCACCAGCGGGGCCGCAGCGGCCACCGGATTGTCTCCAGCGGCCGGGGGCACCGTGTCTGGCGCGGGCCTGGCTGCACTTGCAGGCCGTTTCAGAATGTTTTTATCAAGGACGTCAGGCGGGGGACTGCGGTCACTGAACACCTTTCGCCCGTCTTTGTCGAGCCATTGCCATTGGGCGAAAGCTGGCACACAGACGAACGCCATGGCCAGGGTCATGAGTAAGGGTTTGGGATTCATGGAGCAAAGTGTATCTGGGAAAGCGACCAATCTCCAGCAGGGCGACGGGTACAATCCGCCTTTTGGAGCTTTGACATGCGCCTTCTCGGAAAAGCGCTGACCTTCGACGATGTGTTGTTGGTTCCAGCGTTCTCCCAAGTCCTTCCCAAGGACGCCTCCCTCGCCACCCGTTTTTCCCGCAATATCGCGCTGAATCTTCCGCTGGTATCGGCCGCGATGGATACCGTGACCGAAGCCCGCCTGGCTATTGCGATTGCCCAGGAGGGTGGAATCGGTATTGTTCACAAGAACCTGACTGCGGCTGAACAGGCTGCCCAAGTGCTCAAAGTCAAGCGCTACGAGTCGGGTTTGCTGCGCGATCCGGTGGTGATCACCCCGGAAACCACGGTTCGCCAGGTCATTGCCTTGTCCGAGCAGCTGGGCGTATCCGGTTTCCCCGTGTGCGACGGCGGCAAAGTGGTCGGTATCGTGACCGGGCGCGATCTGCGCTTTGAGACCCGCTACGACCAACCGGTGCGTGAAATCATGACGCCGCGCGAACGCCTGATCACGGTGCCGGACGGCACCACGCCGGAAGCGGCGAAGGCGTTGCTCAACAAATTCAAGCTTGAGCGACTGCTGGTGGTCAATGATGCCTTCGAGCTCAAAGGCCTGATCACCGTCAAAGACATCACCAAGCAACTCAACTTTCCCAATGCCGCGCGTGACGCAACCGGCCGCCTGCGCGTAGGCGCAGCGGTAGGTGTGGGCGAGGGGACCGAAGAGCGCGTCGAAGCGCTGGTCCGCGCGGGTGTGGACGCCATCGTGGTGGATACCGCCCACGGCCATAGCAAAGGCGTGATCGAGCGCGTGCGTTGGGTCAAGCGCAATTTCCCCGATGTGGACGTGATTGGCGGCAATATCGCCACTGGCGCTGCCGCACTGGCTCTGGTGGATGTGGGTGCCGACGGCGTCAAAGTGGGCATTGGCCCGGGCTCCATCTGCACCACCCGTATCGTGGCAGGCGTGGGCGTGCCGCAAATAACCGCCATTGACAACGTGGCCACGGCCTTGCAAGGCACCGGTGTTCCCTTGATTGCCGACGGTGGTATCCGTTACAGCGGCGACATCGCCAAGGCCATCGCCGCCGGTGCCAGCACCGTCATGATGGGCGGAATGTTTGCTGGCACCGAAGAAGCGCCGGGCGAAGTCATCCTGTTTCAGGGACGCAGCTACAAGAGCTACCGCGGCATGGGCAGCATTG
>JBBAPY010000382.1:0-1933 GCA_040400635.1 Rhodoferax sp. | reverse complement strand
GTGAGTAGCATTCGCGCCTTTATGGTGCAACACGGCTTTCTCGAAGTGGAAACGCCGATGCTGCACCCCATACCGGGCGGCGCCAACGCCAAACCTTTTACCACCCACCACAATGCGCTGGACCAGCAAATGTTTTTGCGTATCGCACCTGAGCTCTACCTCAAGCGCTTGATCGTCGGTGGGTTTGACCGGGTGTTTGAAATCAATCGCAACTTCCGCAATGAAGGTATTTCGGTACGCCACAACCCCGAATTCACCATGATGGAGTTTTACGCGGCCTATTGGAATTACCGCGACCTGATGGAGTTCACCGAAGCGCTGGTGCGCGACGCAGCGCTCAAAGCGGTGGGTACCTTGGACTTGAGTTATGGCGGCAGACCGGTGGACTTGGCGGCGCCTTTTGAGCGTTTGACGATATTGGAAGCCATCGAAAAACACACCGACGCCGGAGCAAGTGTGAACGATGCTGATTGGCTACGGGCAGCCTTGCGCAAGGTCGGCCTGAGCGATGCGAAAAATAAGCTGTCCAAGCGAAGTCTGGCGGGATTACAAGTGATGTATTTCGAAGAGCATGTGGAAGACAAGCTATGGCAACCCACGTTTATTTGCGAACACCCGGTCGAGATATCGCCGCTGGCCCGCGCAAGTGATACCCACCCCGAAGTAACAGAACGCTTTGAGCTGTACATCACCGGCCGGGAATTCGGCAACGGCTTTAGCGAGCTCAACGACGCGCAAGACCAGGCCGCACGGTTTCAGGCGCAAGTCAGCGCCAAGGACAGTGGCGACGACGAGGCCATGTTTTATGACCACGACTTTGTGCGTGCCCTGGAGTACGGCATGCCGCCTACCGGTGGTTGTGGTATCGGCGTTGACCGACTGATGATGCTGCTCACTGACAGCCCCAGCATCCGTGATGTGATCTTGTTTCCCGCACTGCGCCGGGAAAGCTGAGTCGGTCCAAAGTGGTGTCATAGTGAGCGCCACTGCGGCAGCAATGGTGGCCGCGCCCTATTTGCGCGCTTACCCACCAGACACGGTGTCGCGTGTACTGGCCATGCTCGAGAGCGCCAGCGTGGGCGATTGGTTACTGGGCAAATACCCGCAGGCCCATGCAGTGCGCACCGATGGGGCCCTTTACGCCTATGTCCAGGACATCCGCCAAAGTAGCATGCGCAGTGCTGCCGCCATCAGCAAAGTTGCGTACGACAGCAAATTGCAAGTGATTGCCCATGCACTGGGAACGCATACCCGCATTTCGCGGGTACAAGGCGCCAAGCTCAAGACCAAGCATGAGTTGCGTATAGCCAGCATTTTTAAGGCGGCGCCTGAAGATTTTTTACGCATGATTGTGGTGCACGAGCTGGCCCATTTGCGCGAGAAAGACCACGACAAAAGTTTCTACCAGCTGTGCGAACACATGGAGCCGCGCTACCACCAACTGGAATTTGAGCTGCGTGTGTACCTGACCTACCTGGATGCAGGCGGCAGCAGCCTATGGGGACGCTAAAACGCGCAATGCCTGCGTGATATCGGCCTGCAAATCCTCTGGCGCTTCGAACCCGACTGCAAAGCGCACCAATGTGCCACGCGCGATGTCCGCTGGCCACGCGCCGCGCATGCGTGACAGGTTGTAGGGCACCACCAGGCTGACCGGCCCGGCCCAGCTGTAACCCAACCTGAACAGCTGCAAACTATCGCAAAAAGCATCAACCTGCTCTTGCGTGTAAGACGGATCAATCACCACGCTGAACAGGCAGGCCGCAGCACCAGTGCCATTCGCGGCGCACAAGTGCTGCCAATTGGCATGCCCCGGTGAACCGCTGAGCGCCGGGTGTAAAACCTGCACAAAGGCCGATTGCGTTTGGCACCAGGCGGCCAAAGCACGGGTGCTCTGGTCTTGGGCGTGGTAACGCATGGCGATAGACGGCAG
>JBBAPY010000381.1:0-1992 GCA_040400635.1 Rhodoferax sp. | reverse complement strand
TCTACTTCAAACGCGGTGGCATACGACTGCTTGATTTCATGCGGTACCCGATCCATGGGACTCAGCGAGCCATCAAAGTGTTTCAGGTCCATCACCATCACGTCATCCCACAAGCCAATGCGCTTGAGATCGCGCACCAAATAACTGTTGACGACCGTGAATTCGCCCGACAAATTCGATTTGACCGACAAATTACCAAAGCAAGGCTCGATCGACGCGTCCACGCCGATGATGTTGGAAATAGTTGCGGTCGGGGCGATGGCCACGCAATTGGAGTTGCGCATGCCGTCCTTGGCAATTTTGCGGCGCAGCGCGTCCCAGTCCATGGTAGATGAGCGGTCCACCTCGACATAGCCGCCACGCTCTTTGGCCAACATGTCCAGCGTATCCAGGGGCAAAATGCCACGATCCCACAAAGAGCCTTTGAAGCTGGAATAGCTGCCGCGCTCTCGGGCCAGTTCGGTCGATGCCCAGTAAGCGTAATAGCTGATGGCCTCCATAGAGGTGTCGGCAAATTGCACCGCGGCGTCGCTGGCATAGGGTATGCGCAAGGAATACAGACTGTCCTGAAAAGCCATCACACCCAGTCCTACCGGACGGTGGCGGACGTTCGAGTCGCGGGCTTTTTTGACCGCGTAGTAATTGATATCAATCACGTTATCGAGCATGCGCATGGCCGTGGTGATCGTGCGCTTGAGTTTGTCATGGTCCAAAGCACCATCTTTGATGTGCTGCAGCAAATTGACCGATCCCAGATTGCAGACTGCCGTCTCGGTATCTGAGGTATTGAGTGTGATTTCAGTGCACAAATTGCTGGAATGGACCACGCCGGCATGCTGTTGAGGCGAACGGATATTGCAGGCATCCTTGAAGGTAATCCAAGGGTGCCCGGTTTCAAACAACATCGTCAGCATCTTGCGCCACAGGTCGCTCGCTTCCAAGGTACGTGCAGGTTTGATTTCTCCGCGGGCGGCCTGCTGTTCATAGGCCACATAAGCGGTCTCAAATTCGACGCCAAATTTGTCATGCAAATCAGGCACGTTAGACGGCGAGAACAAAGTCCACTGGCCTTTTTCCATGACGCGGCGCATGAACAAATCCGGTATCCAGTTGGCCGTATTCATATCGTGGGTACGGCGACGGTCATCGCCGGTGTTCTTGCGCAACTCCAGAAACTCTTCAATATCCAGGTGCCAGGTTTCCAAGTAGGTGCACACCGCACCTTTGCGCTTACCGCCCTGGTTCACCGCCACAGCCGTGTCATTCACCACTTTCAGGAAAGGCACCACGCCTTGTGATTCGCCGTTGGTGCCTTTGATGCGCGAACCCAGCGCACGCACCCGTGTCCAATCATTACCCAGGCCGCCGGCAAACTTGGACAACAAGGCGTTTTCCTTGATGGATTCGTAAATACCATCTAAATCGTCCGGCACGGTGGTCAAGTAGCACGAAGACAGCTGTGAGCGCAAGGTGCCGCTATTAAACAAGGTCGGCGTGCTCGACATAAAGTCGAAGGACGAAAGAATCTCATAAAACTCGATAGCCCGGGACTCGCGCTCGGTTTCGTTGAGCGACAGGCCCATGGCAACGCGCATAAAAAAGGCCTGCGGCAATTCGATACGCGTCTTGTTGTGGTGCAGGAAGTAGCGGTCATACAAGGTTTGCAGACCGAGGTAGTCAAATTGATGGTCGCGCTCTGCTCGCAAGGCGCCGCCCAATCGCTTGAGATCGAAATGCAATAGCTTTTCGTCCAGTAGCTCGTGTTGCACGCCTTTTTTAATGAAGTCAGGGAAATAATCGACATAGGCCTGCTGCATGTCTGCGGCGGGCACGTCCTGGCCCAAGACTTCGCGCGAAATCGTGTGGAAAAGCAATCGTGCGGTAGCGTAGGTGTAGTCAGGGTCTTTCTCGATCAAGGTACGCGCCGCCAAAATAGACGCCTTGTACACCTCATCGACAGGCACGCCGTCGTACAGGTTACGCAGGGTCTCG
>JBBAPY010000380.1:0-2009 GCA_040400635.1 Rhodoferax sp. | reverse complement strand
GGGGGGGGGGGGGGGGGGGGGGGGGGGGGGGGGGGGGGGGGGGGGGGGGCCGGTGTGGGGGAGCCCCCGAGGCCTCTGCCAACTGCATGTTGGCAACCTCCTGGAAGCACGACCTGGACCGGAGGAGCTTGACGGCTGTGGTCTGCACCGGCGCAGCCTCCATGCCCCTGAAAGCCTGGAGGTCCAACTCGAACTCCCGGCCGGTGGACTGGGCGAAGTCGTCCGGCCCCAGCAAGCCGACCGATCGGGCAGGCCAGCCCCGCAGCAACCACAAGCTTCGGCACACCCTGGCCGCACCCAAGGCGAGGGCCAGGCCCCCGTGCGAAGCAGCCACGTCCGACTCCGTCACGGCCTTGTCGTTGAGGCGCACCCGGTGCTTCCCCAGGACCACCGGCCGCATGTCGAAGCCGATGTGCTCCAGGTTCGCGAAGTCCTTCGTGCTGTTGAGGACCTCGGCGACATGCTGCAGGTAGGCTCCCTGCAACTGATCGACGAGCCAGGACTCGGACTTCGAGGCCGTGCGGAGCTCGTGGCTTTGGCGACGGTGCCACTCCTCGACCGGGGCCACGACGGTGACGATGCAGCGGAACAGGGCCTGGTGGTACTCCTCGCCGAGGATCAAGCAGCTCATGACCAAGGCATTCTGGCAGCACCCACGAAGTGCCTTCTCGGAGACACAGGGAACAGCCGACGAGGTCGTGGCTGGGGCCGCAGAGCCGTCCGGCATCTTCGCCTGGTCCCGGACCACCAACTTCGCCAGCTTCCGGTCCTGCAGCATCCCGAGCTCGAGGGCCACGATCTCGTACTGGCAGAGCTTCATGTGCCAGGTCTGGAGCAACTCGCGGCCCTTCTCGATGACGGCGAAGTACCTGTTCAAGCAGGTCTGGTAGCCCCGCCGCACCATCACCCCATCGTTCACCATGCGGTGCCAGAGGTGCTTCTCCAAGTCCTTCCGGAGGCCTCATGGTGTGCTTCTTGGCCAGGTGGTTTCTGGCGAGGGCCTCTCCCCAGGTCTGGCCCCCTTGCCTTGCCCGACCCCCAGGTGCCCCAAAACACCCCCGGATGAGGCCCCCAGGGTGGCCTCATCAAGGGTGTGCTTTTGGGGCACCTGGGGGTTGGGCTCGGCCAGGGGGCCCCGCCTGGGGAGAGGCCCTCGCCAGAAACGACATGGCCAGGAACCAAACCATGAGGCCTCCGATCCTCGTCCCGGTCCAGCTCCAAGGTGCCGGCAGCCTCCAAGTCCTTCGCCATCTTCGATGCGTACTCCTGGAACAAGGGGCAGGTCTTCTCGTCGAAGTGCTTCGTGACCTCGGACCACGATTCTTGAACCTGTGCATGTCGCAGGTCCTGTCTCCAGGGACCGTGCTCCAAGTTCTGCACGACGAGGATGAAGATGAGGAACGGGAACAAGTTGTTCTTCCGGAGACACTCCTTGGGTGTCCACAATCGAAGACCACCACCAGCATCTTGGGCTCAGCAAACTTCCGAAGTGCTGCCGGTGTCAGCACTTTAGAACTTCACTGAACCCTGGGTTCTGGTGCCGGTCCCCGATAGTGGAGGCCCGAAGTCCTTGAGGTCGTTTTGGCCCCCATGCGACCAGTCAGCGAAGACCGTGAGGTTCAGCCGGCCCGGGTGCTTGGCCCACGCCACTGCAGACAATCCGTCTGATCCCTGGTCACAACTGATCTGCAGGTGCCTCCAGCTCCTCCAGCTCGCCCAAGGAGTCCCAGCACGCACAGTGGGCAACTGGAAGTCGACGAGGCCTCGCAAGCCCAGGGACACCCTGATGCTGTTGTCGACATTGAGGAGCCAGTGCTTGGCGGCCACCCTGTGTCGCTTCGAAGGTTTCCAGCTCCCGAAGCCGGTGCTGGGCTCCTTCCTCTTGAGCCAGAGCCGGTGCCTCTCCACGAACTGCTCCTTCGCGAGGATCTGGTTGCTGCCGGCCGCCTCGCAAGCGGCAAGCAGCAAGCTGCAAGCAGCAAGCAGCAGGCAGCAGGCAGCAGGCAGCA
>JBBAPY010000379.1:0-2010 GCA_040400635.1 Rhodoferax sp. | reverse complement strand
GTACAAATCACTCACGGCGCTGCGACCACCCTCTATGGCTTGCAAAAATATGCCTCCGCCATAGCAAAGAATGCCCGTAATCCCCAGTCCCGGATTACCTTGACGGGACTGCGCCAGGATTTCTTCAATCTCTGCGCTTGCTGCGTCAATAGCACGACTGGCATAAAGCAAACGGACCAACATGGTTTAGCCTTTCTTAGGGATGAGAGACAAAAACTCGCGGCGCAAATTCGGGTCTTTCAAGAACACGCCGCGCATGACGGAATTAATCATCTTGCTGTCCATATCTTTCACACCACGCCAGGACATGCAGAAGTGGCTGGCCTCCATCACAATGGCCAAACCATCGGGCTGCGTTTTTTCTTGAATCAGGTCGGCCAGTTGCACCACCGCCTCTTCTTGAATTTGGGGCCGCCCCATGACCCATTCGGCTAAGCGTGCATACTTGCTCAAACCGATGACATTGGTATGTTCATTGGGCAATACGCCAATCCAAATATTGCCGATCACCGGGCAGAAATGGTGGCTGCAGGCGCTGCGCACCGTGATCGGGCCGACGATCATCAACTCATTGAGATGTTCCGCATTGGGAAATTCGGTGATCGCAGGCGCTGCCACATAACGGCCCCGAAATACCTCATTGAGGTACATCTTGGCCACCCGGCGGGCCGTATTAGCGGTGTTGTGGTCATTCGCGGTGTCAATCACCAGACTGCCCAGCACATCCCGCATCTTGTCTTCCACCTCGTCGAGTAAGGCTTCCAATTCGCCCGGCGCGATGAATTCGGCAATATTGTCGTTGGCGTTAAAACGCTTGCGCGCGGCCCGTATGCGCTCGCGGATTTTGACGGAAACCGGGGTTCCAACGTCCTCGTCAGATGGATTCATGGCGCTCTAAATAGGATGGCTAACAAACCATATTACCAGCGTTTCCTTGTAGCGGCGGTGCCCGCGCGCAAAGAACGCGGGCACCGCGCGGGATTGGCCGCTTGCCGGCACAACTCAATATCGGCGGCCTACAGCAAACAAGCCAATGCGCATGATCAGCAGCGCCAACAGGTCTAGCGTGCGCTGCCAGCGGCCGCGCCGCATATAGCGCAGTGGGTCCATTTGCACCGATTGCTGTTCGATAGCCGCGCGCAAGCGCTGGCGCAGCACCTGGGCAAAGTGCGGATCGCGCAGCACGACATTGGCCTCGCGCGCCAGCAAGAGGCTTAAGGGTTCTAAATTGGACGAGCCCACGGTGGCCCAAACGCTATCGATCACCGCCACTTTGGCATGCAGCAAACCACCTTGGTATTCATGGATCTCCACGCCCGCTGCCAGCAAACTGCCATAGACCGCGCGCGCGCCATGGAACTGCATGAAATACTCATAGCGCCCTTGCAACAGCAAGCTAACGCGCACTCCACGCTGCGCCGCGTGCTCCAGCGCGCGGCGTAATTTACGTCCGGGCATGAAGTAGGCGTTGGCAATCAATACCTCGTGGTACGCCTGCCCTATGGCCTGGCGGTAGGTTTGCTCGATGCGGCTTCGGTTACGCGGGTTATCGCGCAACACCAGCGCGGCCGGTATGGTTCCCTGCGGGTCCTGCGGCACGGGCGCGCGCATGGGGCCGGGCTGGGGGCGCAAGGCGGTCTGCAATTGGCTGCGTGCCTTGGACCATTGCCGCGACTCCAAACCGTGGGCAAAATCCAGCCGAGACCAAAAGCGCCGCATCAGCGCTTGTGCGTCATGCACCAAGGGTCCGTGAACCTGCACCGCAAAGTCAAGGCGCGCAGCGTCCAAAGGGCCCAGGCGCAGATCATAAAAATCATCCATCACATTGATGCCGCCGCAAAAGGCCACGCGCCCATCGACCACGCACAGCTTGCGGTGCAGGCGGCGCCAGCGCACCGGAAAAAAAACCCCCAGCCAACCCAAAGGTGAAAAGCGGTGCCAATGCACACCGGCGGCGTCAAAGCGCGCCGTCCATGGGGGCGGCAAGGGAGGGGTGCCAATGCCATCGAC